>JBIOUP010000053.1:0-2987 GCA_044867305.1 Dermatophilaceae bacterium | reverse complement strand
GCAACCCGCTTCCGGTGAGGGGTGGGTCGCGAGCGGTGCCAAGACGTCGGCGCCGCCCGGGGAGCGGTTGCTGGCCGCCCTCAACCCGCAGCAGCGCGAGGCCGTCGTGCACCAGGGCGGGCCGCTGCTCATCATCGCCGGCGCCGGCTCGGGCAAAACCCGCGTCCTCACCCACCGCATCGCGTACCTGCTGGCCGAGCGCGGCGTCGCACCCGGCCAGGTCCTGGCGATCACCTTCACCAACAAGGCCGCTGCCGAGATGCGCGACCGCGTGGAGGCGCTGGTCGGCGGCCGGGCCCGAGCCATGTGGGTCATGACCTTCCACGCGGCGTGCGTGCGCATCCTGCGCCGCGAGGCGGGCAAGGTCGGCTTGAAGTCGAGTTTCTCCATCTACGATGCGGCCGACAGCCAGCGGCTCATGGGTATGGTCATGCGCGACATGGGCCTGGACGTCAAGCGGTACAACCCGCGGGCGTTCTGCCACCAGGTCAGCAACCTCAAGAACGAGCTGGTCGACGAGGAGTCCTTTGCGCGCCGGGTCTCCGAGGCCGGCACGCACTACGAGGGGATGATCGCCGAGGCGTATGCCTCCTACCAGCGGCGGTTGCACCAAGCCAACGCGCTGGACTTCGACGACCTCATCATGACCACGGTCAACCTGCTGCAGGCCTTTCCCGACGCAGCTGAGCATTACCGTCGCCGGTTCCGGCATGTCCTCGTCGACGAGTACCAGGACACCAACCACGCCCAGTACCAGCTGATCCGAGAGCTGGTGGGCGTCGCGGAACCGGCTCCGCGCCTGCGCGTCGTGCGGGACGCCGGGGACCGAGCGTCTGGTGACCGGGGCGCCGACGGCGGCGACCCGGCATACCCAGTCCAGCCCGCGGAGCTGGTCGTCGTGGGCGATGCGGACCAGTCGATCTACGCCTTCCGTGGAGCCACGATCCGCAACATCGTCGAGTTCGAGCAGGACTACCCCCACGCGCACACGATCCTGCTGGAGCAGAACTACCGCTCGACGCAGACCATCCTTCGGGCCGCGAACTCGGTCATCGCCCGCAACCCCGACCGGCGACCCAAGAACCTGTGGACCGACGCCGGCGAGGGCGAGCGCCTCGTCGGCTACGTGGCGGACAACGAGCACGACGAGGCGGCGTTCGTCGCGCGTCGCATCGACGAGCTGAGCGACCACCATGGGATCAAGCCCAAGGACGTCGCCGTCTTCTACCGCACCAACGCACAGAGCCGCGCCATCGAGGAGGTCCTGGTGCGGGCCGGTATGCCGTACAAGGTCGTCGGGGGTACCCGGTTCTACGAGCGCAAGGAGATCAAGGACGCCCTGGCCTACCTTCGCGTCATCGCCAACCCCGCCGACACGGTCAACCTGCGGCGCATCCTCAACGTCCCGCGGCGCGGCATCGGGGAGCGGGCCGAGGCGTGTGTCGCGGCGCTGGCCGAGCGTGAACGGGTTCCGTTCGTCGCTGCTCTTGGGCGGGCGGCCGACGCTCCCGGCATCGCGACCCGAAGCGTCGCGGCGATCGAGGCGTTCACCCGGCTGCTCGAGACGCTGCGGGTCGTCTTCGAAGGCGGGTCTGGCGTCGCGGGCCTGCTCGAGGCGGTTCTCGAGCACAGCGGCTACCTCGCCGAGCTACGCCGCAGTCCGGATCCGCAGGACGAGACCCGCGTCGAGAATCTCGCCGAGCTGCTCGCAGTGGCGCAGGAGTACGACCAGGGCCGGGCCGAGACCGGGGAGGCGGCCGTCCTGGAGGACTTCCTGGAGCAGGTTTCGCTCGTCGCCGACGCAGATGAGGTGCCCGACGCCGACGTGGCCGACCTGGGCGTGGTCACGCTCATGACGTTGCACACGGCGAAGGGGCTGGAGTTCCCGGTCGTGTTCCTCACCGGCATGGAGGACGGCACCTTCCCGCACCTGCGCTCGCTCGGCGACCCTAAGGAGCTCGAGGAGGAGCGGCGCCTGGCCTACGTCGGCATCACCCGCGCCCAGCAGCGCCTGCACGTGTCCCGGGCCGCCATACGCTCGGCATGGGGATCGCCGCAGTACCACCCCGCGTCGCGGTTCCTCGACGAGATCCCCGAGAAGCTGATCGCCTGGGAGCGTGAGGAGGCCGCGAGCGACGCCGTGCGCACGGGAGCTCGGGCCTCGACCCCGGCGGTTGCCGCCCTGGCGGCACGGCCCGGAGTCCGCTCTCCTGGTAACCGCCCGGTGATCGTGCTGAAGGCCGGCGACAGGGTGACCCATGACGCGTTCGGTCTCGGCACCGTGGTGCGCGTCGAGGGTGAAGGAGAGCGGGCGATGGCGCACGTCGACTTCGGTGCCGACGACGGGGTCAAGCGACTCCTGCTGCGCTACGCGCCGGTCGAGAAGCTCTAGCAAGCCAGCGAGAGCCGTCACAGAAGCCGAGGTTCTGCCGCCGGGTCCACGCGAGCTGTCCCAGCGCTCCGACGTGGGGTAGCGAAGGTCGATGAGCATTGCTGGCCAGCTGCGGGTCCTTGCCCCCGCAGTCCCTGGGCGGCCTCGCCGGTGCTCAGGTGACCCTCGTGTTCGTGGCGGCGTAGCACGGTTGCCCACCTGGGCGGGTCGCTTCCGCCTATGGCGGTATCGCTGGAGGCCAGGATGGGTGATCGTGGGGGGCGCTCGGCAGGATGCGGGCGGGGGGTTGCGGTGGTGTTGATGAACGGCTTGTGGTGCGCGTGTCACGAGCGAGCGTTTGCCGACAACGACGGCATCGGCGGCGTGGGGGGCGTGGGCCGGGGCTGGATCTGGTGGCTTATCTGAGTCAATCGGGCTCATGCGGCAGGGGTCCGGTCGCGTGTGAGGGCGTGGTCGTAGCTGGCGGGGGTGGTGTCCCAGTGCACGCCGGTGGGGGTGACGGTGGCGGTGAGCCGGTCTCGGTGCACGATGGTGTGGTGACGGCTACATAGCAAGGCGGCATTGCCGAGGTCCGTAGCTCCGCCGTCGAGCCAAT
>JBIOUP010000052.1:0-7782 GCA_044867305.1 Dermatophilaceae bacterium | reverse complement strand
CCGCCCCCCGATGGTCAGCCGTTGCCGTCGACGGTGCCGGTCACGGCGAAGTTGGCGTCCATCTTGACGGTGACCTCGGTGCCGTCGGCCTTGGTCATGTGCGCCTCGTACGTGGCGCCGTCGGCGTCGGTCTCGACACGCTCGATCGTGCCGTCCGGGACCGCCGCCTGGGCAGCCGCGGTCGCCTTCGCCAGGTCGTCACCGGTGAGCGCAGTCTCGTCCCGATGACGGCTGCCGCCACCGCGATGGCCTCGGCCGCCGGCCTCGGTGGCGGTGACGGCGAAGTTGGCGTCCATCTTGACGGTGACCTCGGTGCCGTCGGCCTTGGTCATGTGCGCCTCGTAGGTGGCCCCGTCGGCGTCGGTCTCGACACGCTCGATCGTGCCGTCCGGGACCGCCGCCTGGGCAGCTGCGGTCGCCTTTACCAAGTCGTCACCGGTGAGCGCGGTCTCCGTGATGCCGTTGGCCTGGTGCGGCCCGTGCGTCTCGGTCGCTTCCGACTGCGCCGTGGTTGCGTCGGACGTCGCTGACGTGCTGGCGGGCGTCGTCGTGGACGGCGGGTCGGTGGCCGCCGAGGCCGTACCGAGGGTTGTGGCGCCGACGGCGACGCCGAGCAGCGCGGCCCCGGCGACGGCGCCGCCGACGAGGATCTTGCGGACTGGGTTCATGAAGGCATCTCTTTCGTTCGAGCGTCGCCGACCGGTTCGGTCGGAGGTGGTGCCGAAGGCACTGCAGGCACGCTCGGGGGTGGGTATCAGCAGATCGGCAACGTGTCGCGAGAACTTCGTAAGACTCCGCCGGAGCGGACCGACTCGAGCTGACGGTTTCCTACGCTGATGCCGGTGATCAGTCCTGGGCTCCGGCGCGTCCTGATCGCCGAGGACGACCGCGGCGTTCGCCAGTCGCTGGAACGCACCCTGCGCCTCGAAGGGTTGGACGTGGCGTCGGTGATCAACGGGCGTCAAGCCGTGGATGCCTGTTCGACGGCGTTGCCTGACCTGTTGATCCTCGACGTGATGATGCCGGAGATGGACGGGTTGACCGCCTGCCGCGCCGTGCGGGCCGACTCGGCGGAGCTGCCGATCGTGATGTTGACGGCCCGTCACGAGATCGGTGATCGGGTCGCCGGGCTGGAAGCGGGCGCTGACGACTACCTCGTCAAGCCGTACGCCAGCGCCGAGTTGACCGCCCGGGTGAAGGCGTTGCTGCGCCGGGGCAGCCTGTCCGGCGCCAACGACGACCTGACCTACCTCGACCTCCGCCTCGACCCGGCGGCACGCCTGGTGTGGCGCGGTGACCGGGCGGTGACGCTGACCAAGACCGAGTTCGACCTGCTCGAGCTGCTCGCCTTCAACGCCGGCATCGTGCTGTCGCGCGATGTCCTGTACGAACGGATCTGGGGCTACGACTTCGAGACCTCGTCGCGGTCGCTCGACGTCTACGTCGGCTACCTGCGCGCCAAGCTGGAGGCCGGCGGTGAGGCGCGCCTGGTGCAGACCGTGCGCGGCGTCGGTTTCGTATTGCGGGCGCCGTGACGCTGCGCTGGCGGATCGCGCTGATCCTGGCCGTCGTCGCGTTCGGCGTGGCGGCGTCGGCGGCGGTCGTCGCCTTCGTCAGCACCCGCGCCCAGCTGCGGTCCGGCATCGACGAGACGTTGCGCAGCAGAGCGGCTGCGGTCAACACCGCCAACAACGACGGTGGGGGGCGAGGCGGCCGCGACCATGGTGGCGGCGGTCCGGACGGCGACGACGGCGGTTGTCCGACCGCCGGCTCGTTCCAGCCGGCGTCCGGAGCCCAGCTCGTCTCCCCCGACGGCACCGTGACGGCGTGCATCGACGGTGGACCCACGCTGCCGTTCACCGCCGGCGACCTGGCGACGCGACCAGGGACTGTCGTGCTGCGCACGGTCAGCATCGACGGCGTCGACTACCGGATGCTGACCACGCCCTGGTTCGCCGGCGGGACGCTGCAAGTGGCGCGCAGCCTGTCGGAGTCCGATCAGCTGTTGGGCCGGTTGCGCTGGCAGCTGATCGGCCTCGTCGCAGCCGCCGTGGCGGTCGCCGCCATGCTGGGGTGGGCGGTGGCGACACGGCTGATGCGTCCGATCGTGACCCTGCGTGACACCACCCATCGCATCGCCAACACGCTCGATCTCTCCACCCCAATCGACGTCAAGGCTCCCGGCGAAGTGGGCAGCCTCGCCGCCAGCTTCTCCACGATGGTCGCCGAGGTGGGCCGCTCCCAGGAGCAGCAGCGCCGGCTGGTCTCCGATGCCAGCCACGAGATGCGCACACCGCTGACGAGCCTGCGAGGCAACGTCGAGCTGCTCGGCCGCATCGAGGAGCTCCCAGCGCTGGAGCGGCGCGAGGTCATCGATGACGTCCTCGAGGACATCGAGGAGCTGTCCACGCTGCTCGGCGAGCTCGTCGAGCTGGCCAGCGACCTCGCCGCCGCCGAGCGGGACGAACGCGTCTCGCTCGGCGACCTCGCCCGCACCGTCGCCGCCCGCCTCGCGCGTCGCTCGGACCGCACGATGACGGTTGCCGAGCACGACCCCGTCGAGCTCGTCGGCCGGCCCCGACAGTTGGAACGCGCGATCAGCAACCTCGTCGACAACGCGGTGAAGTACAGCGAGCCGGGCACACCGATCGACGTCGTCATCGACCACCTCACGGTCACCGTCTCAGATCGTGGCCGAGGAATCCCCGCCGGCGACGCCCATCGGATCTTCGAGCGCTTCCACCGGGCCATCGACGTGCGCACGCAGCCCGGCTCGGGACTCGGCCTCTCCATCGTCGACGAGATCACCCGCAGCCACGGCGGGACCGTCTTCGCACGCAACCGACCCGGCGGCGGCGCCGAGGTCGGGTTCACCCTGCCGGCGAGCCGCGTCGGCCCGCCGCAGGCCTCCGACAGCTCCCACCCGGCGGCGACGCCGTCGCTCAGTTGACGCGGGATCGTACGGCTCCGCCTCGTCGGCCCGCTCAGAACCCCCACCTGTAGCGAGCCGGACCCCTGGACGTTCGCTGGCACGGCACGAGCACGTGAGCCCGTCAAGTCGTCCCTCTGCCCCAACGCATGAGGGGCGAAGTAGGGACAGAACGCGGAGCCCCACTCCCCCCTACCGCCCTCGGCCCGCTCGCTGCGGTGATGGTCAGCGCGCTCGGAGGGAGTCGAACCCCCAACCTTCTGATCCGTAGGCAGGTCAAGACGTACTAAGCCGTGCTGTCGGATGCTGCCTCGTATGCCCTAAGCAGGCTGCACGGCACTCGATCCCGACACGGCAGCATGGAGCAGCACCGCCGAGCACGCAACAGATGCATACATTGCGCATACATCGCACAGCCCGGTCTGGGACGCGGCTCATTCGGTGTCGCTCAGGACGGCCGCAGCGGTGACGACGGCGACAGCTCGGCCGATTGCGGCTCACGAAGCGACGTCCGCTGCGCGCCGACGAACCCATCGGCGGTCGCCCGATCCCCGGCTGTCGCCCGCCAGATCCTCTCAACAGCGAAGCCCGGCTTCGGCCTCGTGCCATCAGCTCGTCAAGGAGCTCCCCGGCAACGGGGGCCTACTGCTGCACATGTATCCGTTCGTCCTTAGTCATCCCCCCTCCTGCCAGGAAGGTCTCGATGCCCTCGTCCCCGTCGGCTCGGCGTGGGATCGTCGGCTCGTCGTAAGCCCTCGTCGAGGGGATTGCAAGCACCTCAGGACTGACGATCCTGACGATGGCTGCTAAGCTCAACGTCGTCAGGAGGTTCCCGCATGAGTTCGCTGAGCGACTTGCTGGAGGATCTGGCCGGGAGCGACGACGAGGACCTCTCGCCAGAGCGCGTAGCAGACCTCTGGATCCTGTTGGGCGCACGATCTGGTTCATACGCGAGGGGAACGGTGCTCCGAGCACTGGCCGACGTCGATATCGCTGTTCGGGCAATGGTGCACGTCGTTTCTCCAGCCGATGAACGGCTGACGAAAGCCAGCCGCCGCTTTCTGCGCGACCTCGTTTCACAGAGCTCGGCTCGCGAGATCGAGGAGTGGCTCACGATGACGAGAGTTGCACTGGCGGAAGCGGAGCCGCGGGCCGATCGTGAGGCACTCCTTTCTGCCCTGCGTGCCGCTGCAAGCGAAGGACGTTGGATCGTCGAGCCCGCTGAGGCCAGCAAGACGCATCTCCTGGTCCGGTTCCTCGCCGAGCGTCTCTCGCCCGACGACAGGTTGACGGCCGCGGCGGAGCTTGCGTCGCTTCACCCTGACATGGAGCATGCAGAGAGCGGCACTATCCGAGCCCTTCTGGCAACTGTTGCGGCAAGAGATCGGCTAGTGGAGAAACTCTCCGGTGATCCACGGTATGTACTCTCCGCAGAGGACATCGCCGACTCGGTTCTCAGGCAGGCGCGAATCGCAAGCGAGGCGATGGCTTCGGTCTGGGAGTATCCGATGCTCGAGCCTGGCGCTGCCGCTGTTGCGCTCGGTGCCAAGCCGTCGAACCGCGAGAGAGTCCGCACCTATCGAGAGCGCAGCTGGCTCCTTGGGTTGCCGAGGGGTCGCGGTTACGTGTACCCGCAGTTTCAGTTCGAGCCCAAGACCCAGGACGTCTACCAGGAAGTCCGACGAACGAACGAGATACTCAGTGCAGTCAGCGACCCGTGGGGTGTCGCGTCGTGGTGGATCGTACGGAACGACCGTATCGAGGCTCGTCCAGTAGACCTGGTTGGAACATCGCGAGCAACAGAGATTCAACGTGCGGCTGAAACGCTTCTCGAGCCGGTGGGATAGCTGGTGCCAAATGTCGCTCCGCCTTCGAGCTTCGGCGCGGCTCCAGTTACGTCGACGTTGTCTGCGGACACCCCTCTCTCACGGATTTACAGCGTCGCTTGGGGTGCTTGCTCGTTCAATCCCACTCTCGCAGATCGGCACTGGGGTGGGGGACGATTTGATGCCACGGAGGACGACGCCTATGGATATCTCTATACAGGTACAACGGATGCAGTCGCAGTGAGCGAGGTCCTCCTGAGGGATGTTCCGTTCGATGATGCCGGCGCCCGGTTGCTTCCGAAGGCGAGCCTGATGTCCCGACGATTCGGGTGGTTGAAGCCGCGCGTTGAACTTGAACTCGTCAGTCTGCGGTCGGGATCAGACCTCGCTGCGGTCGCGCAGGACACGTGGCTCGTGCACGCGGCGTCGAGCGAGTACGGCTTCACGCGACGGTGGGCACACAAGATTCGGGCGTGGGCACCATGGGCTGCAGGATTCGTGTGGTACTCGAGGCGCGAACCAGATGGCCTCGCGTTCGTCTTCTTCGACGATCGATGCTCGGCAGAGTCGTTCGAGGAGATCACCTCCGGTACTCCCGTCCCTGTGACGGAGAGTCACCTCGATGTTGGGGCAGGGAATCTCTACGTTCGCGAGCTGCTCGAGCGATACCGCATCACCGTCAGTCCGTAGCGTTCGGCAACCACGGGCGCCACCCCGCGCTGCACAAAGCCGCCCGTGTCAGTTCGCCGGGACGTATTCCTCGCCTCTCCGCGGACATTGCATCGTAGGCCGAGCGACGCAGCCGAGCTCGACGGCTACGCGCGCACCGTGTCGGGGTGTGTCGGAGCAGATCCGTCGGCGCGCAAGTCCGAGCATGTGTCAACGGTGCACGCTTGCCGGCACAGTGATGAGCCTCGGGACTTCGGGGGGCTGTGGGCCACGGCGAACAGATACCCGCCGGCCGGTCCGCGGCCGAGCGCTGTCGCGGCGAGGCTCGTTGTGCTGGCTGCGATGGCGCTCGCATCCGCCGCGGATCCGTGGAAGGTCGGGACGGAGCAGCCGATGGTCGGGGTGAGCGACGGGTGGTTCTCCTGTTGCCAGAACGCAAGGAAGGGGTGGAGTGATGGATCGGCGGTCGCTGTTTCGTGCAGAGCGGTGTCGAGGTCGTTGGTCGTGTGCTGGTGGTTTCCGCTCGTGACGTGAGGATGCCGAGGCTTGCGCTGTCATCATCCGTGGCCACTTGGACGACGAGCACGGTGAGGCGACCTGCTGATTGTTCTTGCTCGAGCGCGACGGAGACACCGATATTCACCGTGCAGTCGATGATGACGTCCGCGTCGACGCGGCCGCCCAAGACGGCCTGAGCGATGCCGCGCTCGGGGTGGACGGTGATGTGGTCCGAGATGGCTCGGAGGCGGCCGGCGAGCGCGTCCACCTTGGGCCGACCGACGTCGAGCTCGGTGTAGTTCTGCCGGACGAGGAGGCCGGTGGTCACGTAGCCAGTGTCTCGCAGGGTGATCGTGCTGACCCCCGCCCGGACGAGGTGCTCGGCGATCAGCGAGCCGAGAGCGCCGCATCCCCACAGTTCCACGGCCTTGCCGGCGAACCAGCTCACGGGTCGCGCGTGGTCGCGTCGGGTCGTGAGACTGATGCGGCGGTCATCGACGACGGTCCATTCGACTGGTGGTTCGTCATCGGGGTGGGGGCTGTCGGGGTGGTGGCGCCGTCTCGTGGCCTCGAGTGCCTGCGCGATCCGCGGTTGTGCGAGTCGCCAGCCGATGAGGTGATGTCGGGCCTCGCCGGTCAGGTGTCGGTTCGGTACGGCAATGAGGACGTGGAGGTGTTGGTCCCTGTCGAGTGATCGGGCAGCCCTCGAGATTGCGGTGATGAACTGTTTGCGTTGCTTGCGTGAGTTCTGGGCGCGTATGGCGACGGCAAGGTCCGAGAGGTAGTGGCCGCCGCCGCGGGGCATGGCTTCGGAGAGCACGACCAGGACCCCGTGCATGGCGCCGTCTGCGGGCCGCTCCGACGGGTTCGAGGAAACGACGTCCACTCGGTGGGCCGCTCGCGATTGGATCGCGATGTCCTCGACGCGGAAGCCATAGGCGGCGTTCCGAGGGGCTGGCTGACGACCATGGTGGGGGCGCCATCGGTTCGGTGTAGGAAACCGCCCACGGGTTGGTAGAGGGCCGTCGCCGGGTCGAACCGGTTGGCGATGGCGTCGTCGAGCCAGTCCCACAGGCGTTGGAGGTAGCCGCTCGTCCGGTGAGGGGGTTCCATTCCGTCGTCGGGTCGAGGTACAGGCAAGGCGGGTGCCTTGTAGGACGTGGGGGTAGCCGTCCCATCGGTGGTGATCGACGTGCGCTTGGGGGGGAAGCCATGGATACGTTGCCGGGACGACGAGGTAGATGCGTTCGGTGGCAAGGGCCGGGAGCCCGCCTTCCACGCGTTCGAAAGGGGCGGTGTTCACGTCGACGGCGACGATCAGGTCGCTGCCATCGGTCGCGTGACCAACGATGAGGATGGACTGGCGCGACGACGAGGCCTCGAGTTCGGCCAGGACGGAGGTCTGGCGGTCGGTCAGCTCCTGCTCGCCCACTGCACCCGGTCGTGGTCAGCCCGAGCGGCCGGATCGCGAGGAGGCACCGGCGCCAGCGATCGATGGTGCGGCGACGTAGCGGTTAGCCGACGTGCTCGGCCGCCTCGTCGTGGGCGGGTTGAACTTGGCGCCGAACACATCCCGCCACGCAGCGATCGACTTCTCGGAGTCGGTCTCGTTGTAGGCGCTGCGGATATCGGCAGCAATGACATGGAGTCGGTCTCGGTTGCGGTAGGTCTCGTCCGTCCAGCGATGATCGAAGTCGGTTCCGTCGCCGCTGGGGTTGGCGAGGTGCGGCCTCGTGCTCCCCTGTGCCTGTAGGTAGCGGTCGAGGTCCTCGATGATGTTGACGAGCGCGGTCGGGGTGTTGCTGTAGCGGCCCGGCGCGAGCGAGTTGAGTTCCGTGACCTGCAACCCGAGCAGCGTGG
>JBIOUP010000051.1:0-5158 GCA_044867305.1 Dermatophilaceae bacterium | reverse complement strand
GCCGACCTTGTCCGGCCCGTCCACGGTCGCGACCGAATCCTCGAGGTCGACGATGGTGGTCACCGCGGACTCGAGCACGAGGTCCGAGACTCCGGCGTGGTGCTGGCGACCCACCTGCGTCCCGCGGTCGATGGTGAGCTCCACGTGCAGCCCGTGCCGGCGCAGCAGCACGGCGGCGAGCGCATCGCTGCCGCTCTCGCAACAGTGCCCCACGAACGCAGAGCGGTCCGCCAGGCCGGTGGCGCCTCCTGCCGTCTGCACCGTCAGCTCACCAGGCGAGTCGACCTGGTATGCCGTGACATCCGCGTGGCTTGCGTTCACGAGCGGGAAGTACTGATCCAGCAACCGGTCCGCCTCGGCGATCACCTGGGCACCCCGGCGCACGTCGTAGCCGGGCGCCAGCTCATGCTCCAGCGCCAGCGCATCGCTGCCGTAGAGGGCGTCGTACAGCGACCCCCACCGGGCGTTCGCGGCATTCAACGCGTACCGGGGCACCGTGGCCGGCACCACCAGCTGCGGACCCGGGACGCTTGCGATCTCCGGATCGACGCCGTCCACCGTCACCAGCGGCGCCTCCAGCGGCAGCAGGTAACCGATCTCGCTGAGGAACGCCTCGAGCGCTACCACGTCGCCAGGCCCGTGCTCGCGGTGCCAGGCGTCGATCCGCTCCTGCAGCTCGTCCCGCCGGCGCAGCAGCGTGTCGACCGGTTCCGCGAACCGTTCGTGCAGCCGAGCGAGCATCGACCAGAAGGAGCCGGGTTCGATGTCCAGCCCGGCCAGCAGCTCGTCGGCCACGAACGCCGCCAGCTGCGGGTCCACCTGCAGGTCGCCCGTTCCCGCTGCCTGGTCCACCTTGTCTCCTCCCAGCACACCGGCGTCCGCCGCCCGAGGTCAGTCTGGGCGGTGGACGGGGTTTGTGATGCTAGCCGCGCGAGATCGTCCGCGACGTGGCATCGGGCGGCTCGGCGAACCGGTCCCAGGCCCGGTGGCGACTGATGAGCTCGACGAGCGCCGGCACCGAGGCGGCGCCCTCGCCCGCGACGATGCCCGGAGCGTCGGCCGGCAGGCCCAGGCTGGATACCGCTGACGCGGACCCGTTGAGCGCCAGCATCGCCTTGCCGTGCCGGTACGCCTCCGTGACGAGCAGGACGATCCGTGGGTCGATCGGACCAGCCAAGCCGTTCGCTTTGGAGTCCAGACCAGGGACGGCGTCCCTGCCCGGCGGTGGCGCCGCCGCGAGGACCACTGCGTCGAGCTCGGCCGCTCGTGCGGTCAGGTAGCTGCGTTGTACCGGCAGCGCCCCGGATGCGGTCTCGAACGTGCCACCCGCCGGCGCGATGAGCAGCGGCGTGAGCTTGGCCTCGATCAGTGCCGCGCGCACGGCTGCCACGTCGCCGGTGTCGCCGTCTGCTCCAACCACGATGCCGACGGTGCGTCCGTCGACCGGCCAAGCCTTACCCACCTGGGACAGCGCGGGGCTGGGCGTCACCTGGGCAGGCTCACCCTCGACGGCTGGCACTGGCAGACCCAGGCCAACCGCCACGCTTGCGCACAGCTGCGGGTCGATCATCGCGAGCGCGCGCAGCTGGCGCTCCTTGACCGGCTTCTCAAAGCACTTGCCGAGCTCGAACGTGTATGCCGAGATGATGTGCTCCTGCTCGACCGCGCTCATGCTCAGCCAGAACATCCGCGCCTGGCTGAAGTGGTCGGCGAAGCTGGCCGGTGCCGCGCGCACCTTGCTGGCCGCGGACAACGGCACCGCAACGTCGACGAACGGGTCCTCGTCCGGGCCCGCGACGAACGGGTTCCCCCCGTCCAACGAGTTCGGCCGGTACGGCGCGACACCCGCGTGGACCGCATGCTGGTGGAACCCATCGCGCAGCATGTCGTTCACTGGGGCGTGGGGGCGGTTGATCGGGATCTGGTTGACGTTGGGCCCCGCTAGCCGGGTCAGCTGGGTGTCCACGTAGGAGAACAGCCGAGCCTGCAGCAAGGGGTCGTCGGTGACGTCGATCCCGGGAACCAGGTTCCCGACGTGGAACGCTACCTGTTCGACCTCGGCGAAGAAGTTGCTCGGTGTGCGGTTGAGCGTCAGCAGCCCGACCGGCTGCACGGGTGCCAGCTCCTCAGGCACCAGCTTGGTCGGGTCGAGCAGGTCGATGCCCTCGAAGGTCTGCTCCACGGTGTCCGGGAACGTCTGCACGCCCAGCTCCCACTGCGGGTACGCGCCGGCCTCGATGGCGTCGTAGAGGTCGCGGCGGTGGAAGTCCGGGTCCAGGCCCGAGAGCATCTGGGCCTCCTCCCACGCCAGCGAGTGCACGCCCAGCCGCGGCTTCCAGTGGAACTTGGCCAACGTCGTCGCACCGTCGGCGTTGCTGAGCCGGAAGGTGTGCACGCCGAAGCCCTCCATCATCCGCCAGGACCGGGGAATCCCCCGGTCGGACATGTTCCAGATGGTGTGGTGCTGAGCCTCGGTATGCAGGGAGACGAAGTCCCAGAACGTGTCGTGGGCGCTCTGCGCCTGCGGGATCTCACGGTCCGGGTGCGGTTTGCCGGCGTGGATGATGTCGGGGAACTTGATGCCGTCCTGGATGAAGAAGACCGGCATGTTGTTGCCGACCAGGTCGAAGTTGCCTTCGTCGGTGTAGAACTTCGTCGCGAAGCCCCTCGTGTCCCGCACGGTGTCTGCCGAGCCCCTGGAGCCCAGCACGGTAGAGAAACGCACGAACACCGGTGTCTCGACGTCCTTCTCAAGCAAGCCGGCCCGGCATACCGTCCCGGCCGTGCCGTAGCCCACGAAGATCCCGTGCGCGCCAGCGCCTCTGGCGTGCACGACCCGTTCCGGGATGCGCTCGTGGTCGAAGTGGGTGATCTTCTCACGAAGGTGGTGGTCCTGCAGCAGGCTCGGCCCTCGGGGGCCGGCCTTGAGCGAGTGGTCGGTATCGCGCAGTCGGGCACCGGTGGACGTGGTGAGGAAACGTCCGGACTGCGCGTTGGTCTTCGGCGGCGCACCGGTCGGGGACCCAGTGGGCGACACGGTCTCCGGGGTCCCCTGGTCCGGTTTCGGCGCCAGTGGCTCCTTGGGGTCGGTCGGCTCCTCCACCGAGGGAGTCGCCGAACCCGGTGACCCGGGCGGCACCCACTCGTCGGGAGTCAGGGCGTTGGCAACGCTCTCGAGCTGGGCTTTGGCTTCGTCGGACAGGGCCATACGGTGCTACTACCCCGGCTTCGGCCGGTCAATCACCGGGGAGTTGCGTCTGGCCAATCCCGCAGGGTTGAGCACATCTCGCCGGTCTGGAATCGTCCCGGTCATGTCACCGCGGACGCGCCCGGAACGGATCGGAGCGGGCGACCTCATGCAGCTGGCCTCCGATGTCGGGCCGGTTCCGATGAATGTCGGCGCGCTGCTGGTCCTGGACGGCGGTGCCGACCTCGACATCCAGGCGGCCCAGAACGAGCTCGGCCACCGGCTCGGCGCGATCCCTCGGCTGCGTCAGCGGCTGGTTCGACTGCCGTGGGGCTTGGGCCGGCCGATCTGGGTGGACGACCCGACGTTCGACGCGGCAGCGCACATCTCCGGCGTGCGGTGCGCCTCCCCCGGGGACCGTCCCGCATTGCTCGAGGCCGCCATGACCGCGGTCACCACGCCGCTGCCGCCGGCGGAGCCGCTCTGGCGAGCCGTGTTCGTCACGGGCTGCGCCGACAGCCGGATCGCAGTCGTGCTCGTCCTGCATCACGTCTTGGCGGACGGTATCGGGGGGCTGGCGGTCGTGGCCGCCCTCGCCGACAGCGCCGGGCGGACGCCGCCCGACGGTATGCCGTCGCGTCCGCCACCCACGCTGGCCGAGCTGCTTGCCGACGCCCTCACGACCCGCTTGGTCGGCATCCGCCGGGCACCCCAGGCGCTGGCGCGACTTTGGGCGGCCCGGGCCGAGCTCGGGCTGACGAGAGTCGAGCTCGCCCCGCCCTGCTCGCTCAACGCGCCCACCGGTCCGCGGCGCCGGATCGGCACTGTGTCCGTCGACCTGGCCGGCACGCGAGAGGTGGCCGACCAGCACTCGGCGACGATCAACGACGTGCTGCTCACCGCCGTTACCGGCGCCATGCAGTCGGCCCTGCAGACCGCCGGCGAGCACCCGCCTGCGCTGGTCATCTCGGTGCCCGTCTCGGCCCGGGCCGAAGCGACGACGGCTCATCTGGGCAACCGGGTCGGCGTCATGCCGGTTCGGGTTCCGCTGGTCGAGCCGGCCCGAGCCCGGCTCATGCAGGTCGCCGCCCTCACCCGCGCCCAGAAGACGAGCAGCCGCGGCTCTTCGGCGGCGCTCGTCGGACCGGTGTTCCGCCTCCTGGGCGCTCTGCATGTCCTGCGGTGGTTCGTCGAGCGGCAACGGCTGGTGAACTCCTTCCTCACCAACCTCCCCGGACCGGTGCAGCGGCTGAGCTTCACAGGGGTCCCGGTCGGCGAGGTGCTCCCCGTCACGGTGACCGCCGGCAACGTCACCGTCGCGTTCGCAGCGCTCTCGTATGCCGGCACGCTCACCATCGTGGTCATCGTCGACCCGGACCGGGTGCCCGACCTGACCGCCCTGACGACGGCGCTGCAGGCCGAGCTCGACTCCCTCGGCGTCACGGCGCCAGCCGGCACTCAACCCGGCAGCCGGTGAGGCGGTTCGGTCACTTCACCGCGCCTGCGCGCTGGGGCCGCTCGATGGGAGGAAAACCGGTGTGATTCACCCCGGAATCGCTCCTGTCGAGGTGACAGAGGTCGCCCCAGGGGCCAGGTCACCAAACCGGCGACGTCGGTAGACAACCACAGCTCACGCCGGAAGGCCGCGGTCGTCGCAACAAGGTCAGCCGTGGCGCAGCGACGGTCTCCGTGCGGAGTACGAGCTGGGAGTTCCACATTGCGGCGGACCCGCCGTCCGCCCTGCGACGGAGTGGCGTGTCACCCGCCCGGCATACCCTTGCGGTATGGCCAGCCGTGCTCGGATCATCCCGGCGTTGGGGCGTTTTCTTGCCGTCGACGACCCGTGGGTGCGCCCCGGCCCGAGCGCGGCCGAGCGGCGCAGCGACGTCTGGCTCGCGGTCGGGTTCTGGGTCGTCGCGGCCGCCGGGCTCGAGCTGGCCCGCAGCTTCGGGCTGCTGGACCCGGCCCGTG
>JBIOUP010000050.1:0-6429 GCA_044867305.1 Dermatophilaceae bacterium | reverse complement strand
GTGACGGGTATGCCGGCCGCCGCGAGAACCTCGACGGAGCGCTCCAGCGGCTCGTGCCTGACCAGCTGGTCGCCGAGCTGGCCACCGCGGGGCTGGCCGGCATCGAGGCCTACCACGTGGACCACGACGAGCCCACTCGGCAGCACGCGGTCGCGCTCGCGGGGGAGCTGGGTCTGCTCGTCACCGGCTCCAGCGACTACCACGGCAACGGCAAGACCAACCGGCTCGGCCAGCACACGACCGATCCGGCCGTCCTCGAACAGATCGAGCGACGGGCAACGGGGACACCGGTGGTCAGGCCCGCATCCTAGGGCCATCGTCGTGGCAGGGACGCCAGTGCAGGGCCAGTTTCGGCGGTACGCCGGTGCCGCTCGGTTCGCAGACTCGCACGTCGCTGCCGCTGGCCCCGGATGCCGCTGCCGTGTGGCAGATGTACCGGCGCCGGTGCGCGCAGTCGAGCTGCGCCACGTGCCAAGCAGCACCGTTACGGCATACGAGCGATCTGACGACTCGCTCAGGCGCAAGGTTCGCGAAGCGGAGTCGACTGCGGCCGAACTGCGGTCAGTGGACCGGCATCCGCCCAGATCGGCGCCGCGCGGCCGTGTTAGCGCCCCGCGTGACACCGTTGTGCCAGTGGTGGGACTACCGTGCCAACTGTCCGCAGGGGCAGCAGGCCGGACCGGAGAAGTCGTCGTGGACGGCGCTTGAGGAGAGAATGCATGAGCCAGTCAGCGACCCGGACCACCGAAGGTCGCCGCTCCGCCCAGCCGGCAGGCGGGGGCCCGTCGACGCGGTCCGCGGGACCCCCGGCGACCTCGCGGGCGATGGGGGCGAGGGGCCGTCCGGCGGCCGCGGCCCGTCACCCTGACACGGCATACGTCATCGCCGTTGCCAACCAGAAGGGTGGGGTGGCCAAGACCACCTCGGTAGCCAGCCTTGGGGCGGCGTTCGCGGAGGCCGGTCGGCGGGTGTTGCTGGTCGACCTGGACGCGCAGGCGTGCCTGACCTTTTCGCTCGGCGTGGACCCCGACCGGGTGCAGCGCTCGATCAACGAGGTCCTGCTCGCGCAGGTCCAGGCCAGCGAGGCGATCATCGAGGCCGAGGAGGGGGTGCACCTGCTGCCGTCGGTGATCGACCTGGCCGGGGTGGAGGCGCAGCTGCTGTCTCGGCCGGGCCGGGAGTTCCTCCTGCGGACGGTGCTCGAGCCCGTGCTCGGCGACTACGACATCGTCCTGCTGGACTGCTCACCGAGCCTCGGCGTGCTCACCTTGGCCGCGCTGACCGCCGCTGACGGGCTGATCATCCCGATGCCGTGCGAGATGCTCAGTCATCGTGGTGTGGGGCAGCTGCTCGACACCGTTCGAGACGTCACCACGTTGCTCAACCCGGCGCTGGAAGTCATCGGGGTGTTGCCGACGCTGTTCGACGGCCGGTCCACTCATGCCCAGGCGGTGCTGGCCGACGTGGGTGAGCGATACCAGCTCGCGGTGCTGCTCCCGCCGATCCCCAAGACGATTCGGTTCGCCGAAGCTCCAGCCGTGGGCCGCTCGATCCTCTCGACCGCCCGGCGGTCCAAGGGGGCGGCCGCCTACCGCCAGGTCGCGGCGGCGATCACCGAGCGGGTCGAGGGCAGGTAGGCGCGTCGACCAGCAGGGCGCATTCAGCCTGCCCCGGGCCGGATGGTCCTGCTGCCTCTCCGGTGGCCAACGATTGCGGGAGTTTGGCTACGTCATGGGGGGTGCACGATCGTCCCCATTCAGAACTGGCCAGCTCCTCACCCATCTTCTGAACAGAGCAGCTCGGATACGGTCGGGAGCGCGGGCCGCGCAGCCGATGGCCGGACCGGTGTTACGCCTGCGCCGCCTGCGTCGCCCGCGCTGTGTCGGCCTCGGCCTTGGCGACCCCGGCGCCCGCGGCAGCGGCGCCGCCACCACGAGTGCGCCGCCTGGTGCGCTCCCGGGGCGGACGGTCGGACTCGGCGCTCTTGGGCGACTCACCGGCATACCGTTTGCCCTTGCTGTGCTCGGCCGATGCCGGCCCACCGCGGCCACCCCGCGAGCCAGACTGGCGCCCTCGGCGGCCGAACCGGCCGGTCTCGCCGAGGTCCTCGAGCTCCTCGGCGTCCAGGCCGGCCCGGGTCTGGCTGACCTTGGCCAGCCGGCCGGTAACCCCGGCTGGGATGTCCAGGTCGGTATAGAGGCCCTCGGAGGAGGAGTAGGTCTCCACGGGTTCGGGGATGCCCAGGTCGAGCTGGCGGTCGATCATCGCCCAGCGCGACAGGTCCTCCCAGTCGACGAGAGTGATCGCGATGCCCGTGTTGCCGGCTCGGCCGGTGCGACCGATGCGGTGAATGTAGGTCTTCTCGTCCTCAGGGCATTGGAAGTTGATGACATGCGTGACGTTGTCGACGTCGATACCGCGGGCGGCCACGTCGGTGGCGACGAGCACGTCGATCTTGCCGTTGCGGAAAGCCCGCAGCGCCTGCTCGCGAGCCCCTTGCCCGAGGTCACCGTGGATCGCCGCCGCCGCGAAACCCCGGTCGGCTAGCTCGTCGGCGACCTTTGCAGCGGTGCGCTTGGTCCGCGCGAAGATCAGGCACAGGCCCCGGTCTTTGGCTTGCAGCACCCGCGAGAGCAGCTCGACCTTGTCCATGGCATGGGCCCGGTAGACGAACTGCTCGGTGGCCTTGACGGTATGCGCGTTCTCGTTCTCGCCCCCGAGGGCCCGGATGTGAGTCGGCTGGGTCATGTACCGGCGTGCCAACGCGACGATCGCGCCGGGCATGGTTGCCGAGAAGAGCATGGTCTGCCGGTTGGCAGGGGTGAGTGACATGATCGTCTCGACGTCGGGCAGGAACCCCAGGTCGAGCATCTCGTCGGCTTCGTCGAGCACCACCGTCTGCGCCTGCGAGAGGTCCAGCCGTTTCTGTTTGGACAGGTCGATCAGCCGCCCCGGAGTGCCCACGACGACCTCGACGCCGCGGCGCAGGGTTTCGACCTGCGGCTCATACGCGCGCCCGCCGTAGAGGGTGCCGAGGCGGACGCCACGGCGCGCACCCGCCTGGGCCAGGTCCCCGGCGACCTGAACGGCCAGCTCGCGGGTCGGCACGACAACAAGGGCCTGCGGCGCCCCCGGTTTGCGCAGCTGCTCGTAGTCGGCATCGAGTGGGGAGCGCACGCGCTGCAGGATAGGGATGCCGAAACCGAGCGTCTTGCCGGTGCCGGTCTTGGCCTGGCCGATGATGTCGTGGCCGCCGAGGGCAACCGGCAAGGTCATCGCCTGGATAGGGAAAGGGTGCACAATGCCCCCGTCAGCCAGGGCGCTGACGATGTCCGGGTGCACGTCGAACTCGGCGAAAGTGGGTGTGGGCGTGGTGGTTGGCGTCATCGTGTCCTCGATCGGGGCGACGCCAGCCGCCCGCAAGAGGCAGCCCGAGCGACGCCGGGGCGGGCCGATCGGGAGTCTTCGGGAGCGTCGCCGAGCCACTCGGCGGAAGTCGGTTCGGGCCGATCGGGCACCTGTGCTGTCCCTCTAGTGTACGGCCCGAACACCCGCCACGTGGACATGCCGGACATCGCGCCCGGCGGCCTCGGACTAGGGTTGCGGTATGCCGGATCCCGACACCTCAGCGCCGCCCGCGGTCGTCGACCTGCTCGGGGTGCTGGCCTACGGCCAGCTGTCTGCCTTCACCCGGGTCGCGGCCGATTCGGGCCTGGCGCCGCTGGAGGCGCGGCGGCTGGTCGGGCGGACCGCCGTTGACTTCTTCAGCCACTTCGAGACCCTGGCCGAGCGGCTGGAGGGTATGGGGGTGTCGGTCCAGGCGGCCATGGCTCCTTTCGTGGAAGTGATCGACGAGTACCACGACCGCACCCACCCCACGGATTGGCTCGAGGGACTGGTCAAGGCGTACGTGGGCGACGGCATCGCGCGCGATTTCTACCGCGAGATCGCCAACTACGTCGACGAGGACACCCGGGCCTTCGTGACGGCGATCCTGCAGGACCACGGCCAGGCGGCGTTCATCGTGGCCGAGGTCCGCCAGGCGATCGCAGCCGATCCCCGGGTTGCCGGCCGGTTGGCCCTGTGGGGCCGGCGGCTGGTCGGAGAGGCGATCCAGCGCGCCCAGCGGGTGGGCGGAGAGCGTGACGCGCTGACAGCGTTGCTGGTGGGCGGAGGCGGCCGGGGCGCGGACGTGGTCGAGCTGGGGCACATGTTCGAGCGGCTCACCGCCGCGCACAGCGCCCGGATGACCCGGATGGGGCTGTCCCCCTAGGTGCACTTGACGGGTCCGCCAACTGCATGCGGACCCGTCAATCCAGGAGGGTGAATCAGGCCTTCTTTCCCGTCATGTTCCCGTAGATGACAATCCCGACGGCGGCCAGGATCGCCCCGACGATCCAGTACCACCACGACAGACCACCGCCACCGGTGTAGCCGAAGATGGCGCCGAGGATGAGGTTGGCCGCCAGCGATGCGACGATGCCAATGACGATGGTGACCAGAATCGAGATGTTCTGCTTGCCGGGTACGAGTAGGCGCCCGAGCGCGCCGATGATCAAGCCGGCGATGACGGCTCCTATGAGGGTTCCAATCATGAGGCACTCCTTCTGTGCGTTCGGGACCTCGACCTCGATAGAGGATGGCGCAGTCCCACCAATATCCCACGTCGTGTGACAGATGTTAACCAAGTGACATCGCCGAGTTGGTGACGATGAGATGACGACGTCGCTGCTCAGGCGACGCCCGCGCGGACTAGGTCACCCGTCTCGGCCCTTTAGTTGAAGCCGAACCCGACTCGGGCCCTTTAGCTGAAGCCGAACCCAACCCGCCCCCCTTCAGTTGAAGCCGAACCCAACCCGGCCCTTCTCGCTCGCACCGATGTGCACGAACCCCAGGGCATCCGCGGGCACGAGGTAGCGGCGGCCCTTGTCGTCGACCAGATCGAGGATGGCGCCCTGCTTGACCGCAGCGTCGACGGCGGCGGTCACCTCGTCGATGCTCTGGTCTGACTCGAACGCAATCTCGCGCGCCACCTGACGGACGCCGATCCTGACCTCCACCTCGCGGTCCTTTCCTGTCGCCGCCATTGCGCGGCATCCGAGCGGCAAACGAACGGTGCTCCTCTGGCAACTCTAGGAGGCGCCCACGTGTTCCCCGGCGGGGGACCGGGGGAAGCCGGCAATGCCGCGCCACGCGAGGCGGCTCACCAGGTGTGCGGCGGTCTCGCGGTCGGTGGCGTCGTTCATGATCCAGCTGCGGGCAGCGACCTGCGCCATGCCGGTCAGCGCGGTGCCGAGCACCTGGGCATCGCGGCGTGACATGGCCGTGTCGGCGGAGATCGCGTCGGAGAAGGCCTCGGCGCACCGGCCCAGGATGCCCTCGATGCGGGCGTGCACGAGACGGTCGTTGGTCAGGTCGGACTCGAAGAGCAGCCGGTAGGGCGAGCCTTCGCGCGCCACGAACTCGAAGAAGGCATGAACGGTGGCGTAGACGCGTTGCTTGTTGTCGGTCGGCGTGGCCAGGGCCTCGCGCACCGTCGCCTCCAACTGGTCTCCGGTGTCGTCCAGCAACGCCAAATAGAGTTCGAACTTGCCCGGGAAGTGTTGGTAGAGGACAGGCTTGGATACACCAGCCCGGTCTGCGATGTCGTCCATCGCCGCCGCGTGGTACCCGGACTCGACGAACGCCTGTTGCGCGGCGGTCAACAGCTGCGCGCGACGCGCGGATCGGGGTAGGCGCTGGCCGCGTCCGCGTCCGTCTGTCCCCACCAACATGGTCCCTCGCTCGTCTGTCAGTCCTCGCGTGCGCCCGGCGCGGGACATCCTACGCGCCAGTAGTCTGCCTGCCTGTGGACCCGCCTAGCCCGGCCCGACCGATCGAGCGCCTGCCGGAGTACGTCGAACGCGTCCTGGAGACCGTGGCGGAGATCCCGGCCGGCCGCGTCGTCACCTACGGTCAGCTCGCCCGTCTGCTCGGGTCGGGCGGCGCCCGCACGGTCGGCACCGTGCTGGCCCGGTACGGCTCGGACGTGCCGTGGTGGCGCGTCGTGCGAGCGGGCGGTCACCCGCCCAGCGGGCTGCAGCTGCCGGCCCGGGAGCAGTACCTGCGCGAGGGTACGCCGCTGCTCGGCACCGGTCTGGGTGAGTACCGCATCGACATGAGCCGGGCCCGGTGGGACCCGAACGACGCGGGATAGTCCGTGAGCGCCTGTCGGACCATCGTGATGAAATCGGCGCCATGGTCACGCTGCGCCGCGCCGAGCCGCTCGCGGTTGAGGCGCCGCCTCTCGATGCCGCGCAGGCTTCGGTGGTGCGGTATGCCGGACCGGCGCTGCGGGTGCTCGGCGCACCGGGCACCGGCAAGACCCTCACCGCGGTGGAGCTGCTCGTCGACCGAGTCCGCCGCGGCGAGCTGGCGCCTGACGAGTGC
>JBIOUP010000049.1:0-4206 GCA_044867305.1 Dermatophilaceae bacterium | reverse complement strand
ATGCAGAAGCCGGTGCCGAAGGACCCACTGTGGACCGCCAAGCAGGACTCCATCAGCCTGCCCGGGCAGTTCGGGCTTCCCGGCCTTCGGCATTCCATCGGCCTGGCCCGCTGGTGGCACCTGGGGATGGACATGCTGTGGCTGCTCAACGGCTTGGTCTTCTACGTGCTGCTGTTCGCCACCGGTGAGTGGCGTCGGCTCGTGCCGACCACCTGGGATGTGTTCCCCAACGCGGCCTCGGTGGCCATCCAGTACCTGTCACTGGACTGGCCGACCGAGGGCGGATCGGGCTCGTACAACAGCCTTCAGCTGATCGCCTACTTCGTCACCGTGTTCCTGGCCGCGCCCGCCGCGCTGCTCACCGGCCTGGGCATGTCGCCGGCCCTGTCCACCCGCTTCACGCGGGTCAGCAAGAGGCTGAGCATCCAGACCGCACGATCGCTGCACTTTCTCGTGCTGGCCTGGTTCCTGCTGTTCATCCTCGTCCACGTCACCCTCGTGTTCACGACCGGTCTGCTGCGCAACCTCAACCACATCTACGCGGGGCGCGATGACACGGGCTGGCTCGGGTTCGGTCTGTTTGTCGTGTCCGTCGTCGTGCTGCTGGTGTGCTGGCTGGCCGCCACGCCGTTCACGCTCAGGCGGCCCAGAGTGGTTCAGGCAGTGGGCCATGCCTTGGTGGGTCCGACCCAGAAGCTCTTCGAGCACCTGGACGCCAAACCAGGGGCCTACGGGGAGGACCGGATTTCGCCGTACTTCTGGCACAACGGCGTGTACCCCGACTCCGAGGAGTACCGATCGCTGGCCCAGGGCAACTTCGCCGACTACCGGCTGAGGATCCACGGCCTGGTCGAGAACCCGGTAGCGCTGGACCTGCCCTCGCTGCGCGCGCTTCCGTACCACGAGCAGATCACCCAGCACTTCTGCATCCAGGGCTGGTCTGGGATAGCCAAGTGGGGCGGCGTCTCGATGAGCACGATCGTCGAGCTGGTCCGGCCGCTGCCGGAAGCCCAGTGGGTGGTCTTCTACTCGTTGGGCGACGGTGCCGACAAGGGCCTCTACTACGACGCCCACCCGATCGAGCAGATGTCACACCAGCTGACCATGCTCGCCTACGACATGAACGGGGCTGCCTTGTCGTTCGGCCACGGTGCACCGCTGCGTCTACGCAACGAGGTCCAGCTCGGGTTCAAACAGGTCAAGTGGCTCGCCGGCCTGGACTTCGTCGCTGACTACGCCGACATCGGCGGTGGACACGGCGGCTACAACCAGGACCACGAGTTCTTCGGCTACCGCCAGTCCATCTGATCCGCCAGGGGAAGCGGGCCGAACGTTCGTCGGGGGCTACGTCCAGACCGTGGGATCGGCGAGATAGAGCCGCGGGCCGGCATCGGCACTGACCACGTGGCCGGGGCGACCGCACGACAGTGCGGAAGATCCTGCGCGCTGGGGGACGTGGACAACCTTCCGCAGTAACCCGAACGCCGGGGGTCGTCGTCAGACGCGGCGGGGCACCTTGCCGGTCAGCATGAACATCCGGCACATGACCTTGTGGCCGCCGTCGGCGGTCGGGCCGAACATGAGCGGGCACCCTCCGTCGATGACGGTGACGCCGTGGGAGCGCCCGTACTCGGTCGCCTCCGGGCTGACACTGCCGCCTCCGAACGACCGGTGCATCCACACCTTGCTGACCCCGAGGTCCACGGCCTCGCGCATCGTGCCGGTGGCGTGCTCAGGTCTGGTGCCGATGACAACCGCATCCACGCCACCGGGGATGGCGGCCAGGTCGGGGTAGGCCCGGTCGCCGTCGATCATCGGGGTGTTGGGGTTGACGGCAAACGCCTCGTAGCCGCGTTCCTTGAGCCGTTGGTAGACGATGTTGCTGCCATGGCCTTCCGGCTTGCGCGACACCCCTGTTACGGCGATCCGCCGACAGGCGAGGAACTGCTCGGCTGCCTCCCGGATCTTCATGTCGCTCTCCTTCCTGCCCCGGGCAACGTGGGGCTCACTTGACGCCTCAGTGCCGACCGCTCGCCGGTATGCCGATGTCGCGGCTGCAGGACGCCGTCGCTGACCGCGCGCGGCGGCTACGAGACGCCGTCACTGACCGCCCGCTCGCGAGCCAGGGGAAGACGTCTTCGCGCCAATGAGGCTTCGTCCGTTTGGGCTGGCGCTGCGCACGCGCCGATTCCATTCTGGTGCCCTCGTTCGCCGTCGGCGCCATGAGCCCGGTCACGTTGGCGGCCCGCGAGGGGTTCGTCTGTCAGACCGCAGGGCTAGCGTCCGGTGGGTCGGCGACTACTAGGGGCTCACCACAAGGAGTCAACCATGCCGCGATACTCGGTGACCGTTCCGGTGCTTGGCCCGTGGTCCTTGGCGACGAGCCGGGCGTTCTGGGAGGGGTTCGCGCCGGCCGCATTGCCCCAAGAGCATCGGCAGGCGGAGCTGAGGTCCGCTTTCTGCTCCGAAACCGACTGGCAGCGGGCTGAGGTTGCGGTCACGCAGGATGGCGACATGGCCCGCGTCGCGGTGAGCGGGGATGGTGACCGGGAGGGCGCCGCGAGACAGGCCTGCCGGTTCCTGTCCCTCGACGTCGACGGCCGCGGGTGGCCGGAGGTCGGCAGACGCGATCCCGTCATCGCCGAGGCGCAGGCTCAGCTCCCGGGGTTGCGGCCGTGCGGCTTCCACTCGGCATACGAAGCCGCAGCCTGGTCCGTGCTCTCGCAACGCATCCGGATCGTGCAAGCCGCTTGGCTTCGCCAGGATCTGGTCAGCCGCCATGGTGACGACGGCGCATTTCCCGCCCCGCAGGTGCTGCGGGACCTCGACCTCGCCCTGCCCGGCCGCAAGACTGAGTACCTGCACGCGGTCGCCGAAGCCGCTCTCGAGGGGATCCTCGACAGCGCGGCGCTGCGCGCGGTCGAGCCGGAGGAGGCAGTCCGCAGGGTGCAGGAGGTGAAGGGTCTGGGCCCGTTCGCGGCCGAGCTGGTGGTGATCCGTGGCACGAACGCTCCTGATGCCCTGCCCCACCACGAACGCCGTCTTGACGATGAGGTCGCTCACCGTTATGGGCCAGGGCGGACTCTCGCCGAGGTCTCCGAGCTGTGGCGGCCCTACCGCGCCTGGGCGGCCGTCCACCTGCGGGCCTTGCGCGAGACGCGCACGCGCGAAATCCGCGGCGACGGGTGAGCGCACGTCTGGCTTTGCTGCCCAGCCCGTTTCTGGGGCCATCGGTGTGGCAACCGGTGGCTGACGTCATGGCCGCGGACGGGTGGTGCACCGTGGTGTGCACCGCTCCCGCGGTGGTCCGCACGCCCGACGACGTCCTGCGCCGGTTCCTCGGCACCTTGCCGCAAGACGAGGAGCTCATCCTGGTGCCACACAGCAACGCCGGTGCCTATGTGCCGGCTCTCACGGCCCGCCGGAACGTGAGAGCCGCCGTCTTCGTCGACGCTGTGCTGCCGCCGGCCTCCGGCTCGGTCGCCTTGGCGCCTCAGTCGCTGGTCGAGGGACTTCGCACCCTCGCCGACCCCACGGGCTTGCTGCCTCCTTGGACTCGATGGTGGCCGGAGGACGAGGTGGCCGAGTTGTTCGGCGACTTAGCCAGCCGCACGCGGGTCGAGAGCGAGCAGCCTCGGGCGCTGCTGTCCTACTTCGAACAGACCCTGCCAGTGCCGCCTGGCTGGGACGGGCTGCCTGCGGCCTTCCTTGCCTTCGGGGACACCTATGCCCAGGAGCGCCAAGACGCGAAGGACCGCGGCTGGGCGGTGCGCACGCTGTCGGGAGGCCACCTGCACCAGCTGGTTGCGCCCGGCGAGGTCGCCGCTGCTTTGTTGGCGCTGCTGGAGCAGCTCGGCATCCGGGGGCGGCGCGCGTGACGGCAGTACGCACCATCTGCGCTGGGCCTACGGGGCGCCGAACCCCGCTGCCACACTGACGGAAATGGCGGACGACGAGGACCCCTGCACCTGTGTGCTCGGTGGGCTTCGCTGGCTGGCTGACCGAGCGTCATGGACTTCACCTCCAGTCATGCGGCTGGGTTCCGGTCGTGCGCGAGGGCGTGCTGGTAGCTGCCCGGTGTGGTGTCCCAGTGCACGCCGGTGGGGGTGACGGTGGCGGTGAGCCGGTCTCGGTGCACGATGGTGTGGTGACGGCTACATAGCAAGGCGGCATTGCCGAGGTCCGTAGCTCCGCCGTCGAGCCAAT
>JBIOUP010000048.1:0-8633 GCA_044867305.1 Dermatophilaceae bacterium | reverse complement strand
TCGTGTACTTCGACAGCAGTGCGTTGGTCAAGCTCCTCGTCGAGGAGGATGGCAGCGACCTCGCCGCTTCCCTGTGGGATGGCTGCGACGCCGCGGTGTCCAGCCGCATTGCCTACCCCGAGGTCTGCGCTGCCTTAGCCGCTGGCGTTCGCGCAGGCCGGCTTCACGCAGGCGAGCAGCACCGGGCCGAGACGGCGTGGGATGGTTTCTGGGCCGCAACGCGGGCGGTCGAGCTCACCGAACGGGTTAGCCGGCACGCCGGGCAGCTGGCCACGGAGCACGCGCTGCGTGGCGCAGATGCCATCCATCTCGCAAGCCTGCTCGCCGTGGGTGCTGACACCCTCTTCGCCGTCTGGGACCAGCGCCTACGGGCTGGGGCCCTGGCCGAGGGCATGCGCGTGGCTCCCGCCTAGTGCCACGATCTAGTTGACCTGACGCTCCCCGAAACCCAGTACCGAGGAGACGACGATGGCCCTTCCCCACGAGTGGATGTTCTACGAGGTCATGTGGCGCGCCTGGGCCCGGCGCACGGCATACCCCCTGCCGTGGTGGCTGCAGCAGACCTTCCGCCGCTGGATCGACAACTTCGACGCGGGGCTGTTCGACTCGAAAGAGGCCGCGCTCGCGTCGAACGCGCTCTACCGGTACTGGAACATGGTGGGAGTCAAGGACGCCCGCCAGGAGAGCCTCGTCGGGCAGGCCGGTGAGATCGAGCCGGTCTACGAGCGGTATGCCGTGACCTGCTTCGTCGTCGAAGGGGGACGGCTGCACTTGCCGCAGTGGCTGGACCCGGGTAGCGGCACGCCGGCCTTGACGCAACACCGGCAGGACGGCTACCTCCCGGTGCTGTTCACGATTTACCGCCCCGCGGCCGGCATCGAGGTCGAGCAGCGGACGCTGGCCACCACCGTCGGTCTGCGCCAGCGGGCCATGGTGCTCAGTCGGCTGGTCGTCCGGGCGAGCGGAGCCGGTCCGCAGCGGGGGACGCTCGGCATCGGCGTCATCCCGGTCAAGCCGAGCGGCTTCGTGCGGCACGACCGGGCCGGGCGGTACCTGGCCGACTCGACCCTGTCCTTCCTGCGGTACCTGCCCGCCGAGCGGCGCCTGGAGACGAACACCTTCACCGGCCCGGTCTTCGACACTGCACCAGCGGCGTTCGGCCTCTACGGCAACCCGGACAGTTCCTGGGACCCGGACCGCTACCTTGCCGAGAACCCCTTCGCAGCGCTTGCTTCGGGCGCCGCGCTGAACGGGGCGGACACGGCGTCCGACAGCATCGCCGGGATGTGCACGGCTGCCTTCACCTGGCCGTTCGACCTGGCGCCCGGGCAGGAGCTCACCGTCGACCTGCGCCTGCCGATCGACGACTTCCGCGGCGCCGGTGACTTCGCCGAGCTCGCCGCTGCCCCGGCAGCCGACCTGGAGGCAGCCAACCTCGGCTTCTGGCGGCCCAAGCTCACCGGGTCGGGCCTGCAGGCTCAGCTGCCGCCGGTGGTGGCCCATCTGGCCGACCTGTTCCGGTCGTGCCGAGCCGATCTGCTCATCCTCGCCGACGACGGCGCCATCCACCCGGGACCGACCATCTACGACTCGTTCTGGATCCGGGACTCCAGCGTCGAGGCCATCGCCTGTGCGCTGGCCGGCGACACCGGCCTCGCCGCGACCCAGCTCGGGCAGCACCACCTGAGTGCCTTCAACACCGGTTTCGAGCGGATCGGGCCGGTGTCGGCACACGGGTTCTTCGGGATGGAGCACGAGCGCAACGACAACGAGTGGGACTCCAACGGCGAGGCGCTGTGGGCGCTGGGCCGGTTCGACCGCATCCAGGGGCGGGGGGCGGCGTTCGGGCCGAAGGTGTACTTCCCGTACGTGCTGGACGGCGCCCGGTGGATCCGCGACAACCGCACTGTGTTCGGCCTGCTCCCGAGTGGCTGGAGCGCCGAGCACATCGGTGACAAGGGCCAGCCGCACTACTGGGACGACCTGTGGGGCCTGGCCGGGCTGTACGAAGCCGCCCGGCTCGCCGAACGCATCGGTGCCGCCGAGGTCGCCGAGCTATGGGGTGCCTTCGACAGCCTCAAGGCGGCGACAGCGGACTCGATCCGCTGGGTGCTGGGCGAGCAGCGTGCGCGCGGCATCTGGGAGACCTTCGTGCCGACCGGCCCCGGCGATGTCGGACGGCTGGACTCCACCATGATCGGCGCGCTGTGCTACTTCCACCCGACGCGGCTCTACTACGGAGCCAAGCTCGGTGCCGACGTCGACGCCGCCTTCCGGCTGACGCTCGAGACGATCTGGTCGCACTTCGTCCGCGGCGGCTTCCGGCACGACTCGGCGTGGCACGCGTACGGTCCGTACCTCACGCTCCAGCTGGCGCACGCCTTGCTGCTCATCGGCGACCTGGACCGGATGGATGCGTGCCTGGGGTGGTCGGTCGGCAACGCGGCCTTCGCGCGGATCAGCCGCGACGACGGCGCCACCCAGGACTGGGCGCTCGTGAGCGGCGCTTGGAACGAGCAGCACGCCTACCCGATCGCCAGCGGGCTGGCCGAGATCCCGGACAGCTGGTGGTACATGGGCGACATCCCGCACGGGTGGGCCGCGGCCGAGCTCAACCTGCTGGTGCGGGACATCCTGTTCTTCGAGTGCGGCGAGGACGACGACCCGCGCATCTACCTCGCCCCCGGCGTGGTGCCCCGATGGCTGCAGGGTGCAGGCGGTCAGCAGGTGAGCGTGGCGTCGGCGCCGACGGTGTTCGGCGCTGAGTTCGGGTACACCCTGCGCCTGCAGGAGGACGCCAAGCGGGTGGTCATCGACATCCCGGCACCGCTGCCCGGCATCCGGTACGTGTATCCCTGCCGGTTCGGCGCGGCGACCCGAGTGCAGGCCGACGGGGTCGTGCTCCAGGGCGCGGTTGCCGGGGGCGAAGTCGCGCTGCCCGAGGGCACCAGGCACGCCGAGATCAGCTTCGCCTAGCGCCACTGGGTGCGGCGGAAGGTGACGTATTTCGCCCGTTCGACCGCACACAAGGGTCTGGCCGTGACGAGAGACGCTCTTTAGGAGGGTTGGCGGTGCGATTCCCGCCGGAACGGCTCCTGTCGAGCGCTGAGCCCGGGCGGGCGTTGCGGGGCAAGGCGGCAGTTGTGAGCCAAAGCGGCGGATATAGCTGCCGCCTTGCCCGCGTTCTGCCGCCTTGCCGGCGTTCTGCCGCCTTGCCGGCGTTCTGCCGCCTTGGCAGGCGTCTGCCGGTATGCCGTGCTGAGCCGACACTAGGGCGCGGCGGACTCACCGTCAGGCGGCTTCGGCGCCTTCTCGGCGGGCGCATTCCGCTCGCCGAGGTGGGTTTCCAGCCGCTCGACGATCCGCCCGGCGCGACGGTTGGCGTCCTCGTCGATGAGCCGGTTGATGAGCTGCTGCACGTCGTCGCTGCGCGGGATGTTGCGCAGCACCTCGTCGGGGGTGTCACCGGCCGACTCGATGGTCAGGCTCCCTGCCTTGATGATCCGGTCCAGCAGGCTCTGGCGGAAGGACACGTCGGTGATCTTGGACAAGGTAATGTCCTTGCCGACCTTCGACAGGATGCCCCGGCGCACCATCACCCGATGCGTCGTGACGACGTAGTGCGTTGTGCGCCAACGCAGGTACGGCACGACGACAAGCCAGAGGAGGATGACCAAGGCGACCACCAGGCCCACCCACTGCAGCGTGTTGCCGGTGCTGTCGTCGGGCGTCCAGCGGGCCAACGCCGCACCGAGGACGAGGAGCACGACTCCGATGACGGTCGGCGCCAGCACGGTCAGCCAGTGTGGGTGCAGGCTGCGCACCACGCGCTCGTGGTCCGCCAGGACATTATCCGGGAAGCCCATGGCCCCCGCTCCTTCGCTCGCTCCGGTATGCCGTCCAAGGCTAACCGGATGGCAGGCTGGGTCCATGGGTCAGCGGATGTTCGTGGCCGTGACACCTCCCGACACGGTCCTGGAGGACCTGGCCGGTTTCCTGGACGCCAGGCCGGAGATGCGCTGGAGCACCCCCGCGCAGTGGCACGTCACGCTCGCCTTCCTGGCCTCGGTCACCGAGCACCGGGTCGACGACCTCGTGGCACGGCTGTCCAGGGTCGCTGCGCGCCGAAGCGCCTTCCCGGCCAGGATCGCCGGGGCCGGTTGCTTCCCTTCCCCGGCCCACGCGTCGGTGCTGTGGCTCGCGGTCCGGTCCGCGGCCGGCGACGCCACAGACCTCCGCCACCTGGCAGTCGCCGCCCGCGCCGCAGCCAACAAGAGCGGCAACGCTCCGGACGGCAAGGCGTTCGTCTCGCACCTGACGGTGGCCCGCCTGCGCCGTCCCATCGAGGCCACCAAATGGCTGCGGATCCTCGACACCTACCAAAGCGTCGACTGGACCGTGGATCACATCGACCTCGTCGCCTCCTACCTCGGCCAAGGGCCGGGTGGTCGCCCACGCTATGAGACAGTCGCCAGCCTGCCCCTGCGAGGAACGGATGCCTGACCCGCTGCTGCGCGGACTGATGGCCGGGCGACACTCCGCGACCTCGGTCACCTTCGACAGCGAAACCCTTTCGTATGCCGGCCTGCTCGGCGCGGCCTCGGCGCTCGCCCAGAGGTTGCGCCGCGTCGAGCGGGTAGCCGTCCACGCCACCCCCACCATGCAGACCGTCGTCGCCGTCGTGGGCGCACTCATCGCCGGCGTCCAGGTGGTGCCCGTGCCCCCGGACGCCGGACCGCGCGAACGCGACCACATCCTGCGCGACTCCGCCACAGCCGCCTGGCTCGGCACGGCACCCGAGGGAAGCACCCTTCCGGTGCTGGCCGTCGACCTCGGCGAGCGGACGGCATACCGGCCCGACCCGGTCGACCCGGACGCCGTCGCCCTCGTGCTCTATACCTCCGGGACGACCGGCACACCCAAAGGCGTGCTCATCTCGGCGCGGGCCATCGCGGCCGGTCTCGACGCCCTCGCCGACGCCTGGGACTGGACCGCAGACGATGTGCTCGCCCATGGCCTGCCGCTGTTCCACGTGCACGGGCTGGTGCTCGGCGTGCTCGGCGCGCTGCGGGTCGGGTGCGGGCTCGTGCACGTGGGGCGGCCGACGCCAGCGGCCCATGCGGCAGCCGGCGCCTCGATGTACTTCGCCGTCCCGACCATCTGGTCGCGCCTGGCCGCCGAGCCGGAGAGCGCCCGGGCCCTGGGGGGCGCGCGGTTGCTCGTCTCAGGGAGCGCGGCCCTGCCGGCCCCGGTGTTCGAGCGGCTACGTGCGATCACCGGTCACGAGGTGGCCGAGCGGTACGGCATGACCGAGACCCTCATCACCGTCGCGGCCCGCGCCGACGGACCGAAACGCCCTGGCTGCGTTGGCTACCCGCTCACTGGTGTGGCGACGAGACTGTGCGACGAGCACGACCGGGCAGTGCCGCGTGACGGGCACAGCGTGGGTCGGCTGCACGTTCGCGGACCGACCCTCTTCGAGGGCTACCTGGGCCGCCCGGCCGAGACCGCTGCGTCGTGGACCGATGACGGCTGGTTCCGCACCGGCGACGTCGCCGTCATCGAGCCCGACGGGGCGCACCGGATCGTCGGGCGCGAGTCGGTCGACCTGATCAAGTCCGGCGGCTACCGGATCGGCGCCGGCGAGATCGAGTCTGCGCTGCTCGGTCATGCGGCGGTCGTGGAATGCGCGGTGCTCGGCGTGCCCGACGAGGATCTCGGCCAGCGCATCGTCGCGGTCGTTGTCGCACGCGAGCCGGTCACGGCCGACGAGCTCACGGCATACGTCGCCCAGCAGTTGTCGGCGCACAAGCGGCCGCGCGAGGTGCGCTTCGTGGATTCGTTGCCGCGCAACGACATGGGTAAGGTGCAGAAGCGCCTCATTGACTAATCGTCGCCAAGTGCAGCCAATGCCACACCGGGCAAGGCGGTTCGGCGCGTGCGTCCGGCATACCCTTGTGGTATGCCGAGTCTCGCCCACGAAGCCCTGGCCGGCCTGATGAAGTTGGCCCACCGACGGCTGGCCCACGACGACGAGGGCATGACTGCCGAGATGCTGGCCGCGCAGATCCGCCCGCGGCACTTCGCGCCACCGCGCTCGCTCGACAAGCACGTGGCGCTGCGCCTGGACCGCGACCACGGCTGGCGCGTCTACGAAATGGCGCCCCGCGACACCGAGCTGCCGACGCACCGGGTCGTCTACTTCCACGGCGGCGGGTACGTCACCGAGATCGATGCGGCGCACTGGCGGGTATGCCGGCGGGTGTCGAGGCTGGTGCCCGCTCGCGTCGCGGTCCCGATCTATCCGCTCGCACCGGGTGCGACTGCAGTGACGACCGTGCCGACGGGTGCGGCCATCGTCGAGGACGTTCTGCGCGAGACCGGTGACGAGGCTCTGGTGACCCTCATGGGTGACTCGGCCGGTGGTGGGTTGGCCCTTGCCGTGGCTCAGGAGATGCGCGACCGCGGCGCCGGCGCGCCGCGACTGGTCCTCATCGCGCCGTGGCTCGACGTGACGATGACCTACGAGAGCCTCGACGAGGTCGGCACGCGTGACCCGATGCTCAGCATTCCGCGGCTGCGGCGGGCCGGTGAGCTGTATGCCGGCGATCTCGACGTCAAGGACCCTCGTGTGTCCCCCATCTACGGTGAGCTGCGCGGGCTGGGGCCGATCACCGTCCTGGTCGGCACCCGGGACCTGCTGCTGCACGACTCCCGGCGGCTACGGGACTTGGCCCAGGCCGAAGGCATCGAGGTCACCTACCACGAGGAAGAGGACCTCATCCACGTGTGGCCGATTCTGCCTCTGCCAGAGGCCCGCCGGGCTCGCGCCGCGATCGTGGGGTCGATCCGCAGCCCTCGGCTGGCGCCGAACCCGTAACCCCGTCCAGGCCGCGACCCCACCCTTCACTGAGTGGGCAGCAGGTGCTGTTACTCAGGCGGCGAAAACAGCACCTACTGCCCTCTCGGTAGGCGATAAGCGAGACGCAGCGCCGCCCGGGGCGCTGCTACCGCCCGCCCGCTGGTGCCGGTGGCGCAGCGCCGCCCGGGCCGGCCAGCCCACCGCCCGCGCCACCGGTGAGCCCACCCGCACCAGCGCCGACGCGGGCACCGAAGCCGGTGTTGTTGGACGGCAGGGCCTGGGCGGTGTCGGCAAGGATGACGGTCTGGCCCGCCGCAAGTCCGGACAGGATCGCAACCTTGCCCTGCCCGACCGAGCCGGTGCGCACCGTGGTCTGGCTCACCGATCCGTCCTTGAGCACCCCCACCGAGCCGGTGCCGGTGGCCACGCTCGTCACCGCCGAGACCGGGACGGTGAGCACGTTGTCGACGCGGGTCGTCTCGATCGTGACCGAGGCCCTGGCGCCGGTCGCGAGCGCGTCGGTTGCCTGCGGGACGTCGATGACGGTGGCGTACGTCGCCGCGCTCGCGCCGGTGGCCGATGACGTGGGCAGCAGGCTGATGGAGGACACCGTCCCGCCGAGCGAGCCGCCGCCAGCGGGCGTGACGATGGCAGCCTGTCCGACCGCAACCGAGGCGAGGTTGGCCTGAGGAACCTCGACGGTCAGGGTGGCCGCGCTCGGGGTGACGATGACAATGCCGGTGTTCGCTGCGGTCGTGGATCCGGCGACCAGGCCGAGTGATCCGATCACGCCGGCAGCCGGTGCAGTCAGCGTGGCCGCCGCCAGCTGGTCGTTGGCCTTGGTGAGCGCGGCTTCTGCGCTCGTGAGCGCGGCCTGGTCGAGGATGAGCTTGGCCTCGCTCGAGGTCGCCGCCCCCGTTCCGGACGACTCGCCACCGGCCGGCCCGAAGGACCGAGCGCTCGACGAGCCACCGCCCTGGCTACCCGACGAGCCCGACCCTGAGACCCCCGCCGACGAAGAGCCGCCGCCAGCAGACGAGCCGGCGCTGCCCGCGGAGAGCGCTGCCGCCGCCTTGGTGAGCTGGGCCGCCAGGGAGTCGATCGTGGTGCCGGCCCGAGCCTGCGCGCCGGACACGGCCTGCAGGGCGCTCAGGCACGAAGTGACCTGCTCCGCTGTCGGGCCGGTCGAGCCAGGCGACGTCGTCGTGCTGGAGCTGGACGTGCTGGGCTGGGGCTCGCTCGTCGTCGAGGAGGAGGAAGAGCTCGCACCGGGGTCCTTAGTCGCGTCCGATGCCGGCGACGTTGTCGGGGAGTGTGACGACGTGGAGGCAGCCGGCTTGCCCTGCGCGGTGACCAGCAGTGGGGCGCATGCGGAAGCGGCGGCCTTCTCGGCTTGGTCCACCTGTTGGGTCGCCGCCGTCAGCCCGTGGGTGTCGATGGAGGCGCCCCCCGCGCCGCTGCCCGACCGTCCCGTGGCAGCGGACCCCGTCGCTGCCGCACCCCCACCGGTTCCGGACGAGCTGAGCCGGCTGGACGAGCTGGTTGCGCTCGATGAGCTGGCGCTGCCGGACTGGCTCGTGCTGGCGCTCTGGTCGCTATCCATGCTCACCCTGGCCTGGTCGACCTGGGCTTGCGCGTCCAGCACGGCCTGCTGCAGCGGCACCGTGTTCATCGTCGCCAGCTGCTGGCCCTGGCTCACCTGCTGCCCTACCGAGACGTCGACGCTGGCAACGGTGCCCGACATGGGCCAGCCGACCGTCACCTGGCCCAC
>JBIOUP010000047.1:0-3631 GCA_044867305.1 Dermatophilaceae bacterium | reverse complement strand
GCGCACCGCTGTCGCCGGTCACCACGATCCCGGAGCCGAGCACGCCAGGCGACGACGTGCTCAACCTCAATGTCTGCACGCCCGCCCCGGGTGATAGCTCGGCGAAACTCCCTGTCCTGGTGTGGATTCACGGGGGCGGTTACGTGGCGGGCTGCCAGAACAGCCCGTGGTACGACGGCGCGGCGTTCAACCGCGACGGCGTGGTCACGGTGTCGATCGGCTACCGCCTGGGGATCGACGCCTGGCTGCACCTGACCGATGCGCCGGACAACCGCGGCGCCCTCGACTGGCTTGCTGCCCTGGGTTGGGTGCAGGAGAACATCAGCCAGTTCGGCGGCGACCCACAGCGCGTGACGGTGGCCGGGCAGTCGGCCGGCGGCGGCGCCGTGCTGACCCTGCTCGGTATGCCGTCTGCCGGCGGCCTGTTCGCGCGCGCGGCCGCGTTCTCCGGCGCCGTCGGGTCCATACAGGGCATCGAGCAGGCGCACCAGCTGGCCGCGCGGTTCACCCAGGTCACCGGCATACCGGCCACTGAGCAGGCTGCGGGGCAGCTGAGCGAGCAGCAGACGCAGGAGGTCACGCTGGCACTGTCCGGCGCAGGGGTCGGCATCCCCAAGGTCCGGCTGGCGCCCTTCGCGGATGGCGCGCTGATCCCCTCGACCGCCGCCGACGGGGTCAGGCGGGGCGCCGGATCATCGGTGCCGCTCCTGCTGGGCTTCACCCGCCATGAGTTCAACGCTGCAGCAAGGGAGCTGGACGCCGGCTTGGCACCGTCGCTGGCAGTCGCACTCCTGCACGACCTGGGCCTCGAGCCGGACGTTGCCGCCGAGCTCGTTGCCACTGATGGGCGGCCGCTACCGCAGCTGGTCGCCCAGATGCTGACGGATGCGACCTTCCGCAGCCTGGGCGTGGCCGTGGCCGAGGGTCGCGCGCGGTATGCGGCTGGCCTGGACGTCGCGCCTGAACCGAGCGGTATGCCGGACGGCGCACCACCCTGCGCATCGACGTGGCTATACGAGTTCGCTTGGCCATCAAGGGCTGCCGGGACGGCCGGGCTGGCCTTCCACTGCCTGGACCTGCCGTTCTGGTGGGACTGTCTCGGCGCCCAGCAGGTCGAGGCTGCGACCGGGCCCCAGCCTCCCCAGCACCTCGCCGACGCGATGCACGCCGCGATGGTGCGGTTCGTGTCGGGCGAGGAGGCGGGCTGGCCGGCATACGAGCTGACGAGGCGAGCCACCCGGATCTGGGACGACGCGCCATACGTGGCGGGTGACCACCTCAGGCGCCTTCGGCTGCTTTGGCTCTCCGGCGCGACCTGATCGCGTTGTCAGCCGAGCCGGTGGACGGGCTGGAAGGCGACGATCTCGTCCACACCGGGGCGGATGACGCTGGCTGAGGACTCGGGCACTTGGTTCCAGGCTCCGGCGAGATCACTGAGGGGTTCGGAGACGACGAACCGGGTTTCGTTACCGAGTTCATGCAGTTCCTCGACCTCGGGGTGCAGCTGGCGCAACGCGGACACGTCCGTTGAGTAGAACAGCGAACGGCTCTGTGCCTCGCTGGAGTAACGGAACGCCCATACGGCCTCGCCGTTGGAGGTCGCCACGGTCATCTGGACCGGGTAGTCCACGCCATGGGCTCGGCCGACCTCCTCGACGAGCCCGACGGCCCGCTCAACGGCGGCCAGGGGGTCCTGCTCGAGGCCGAAGGTGAGCGCCAGGAAGAACAACGTCTCCGAGTCGGTCGAGCCTTCGATGTCGGCGAACAGCGACGAATCGACCGCCATCAGCAAGTCGCGTCGGACGCTGTGGAACTCGCGGATGGCACCGTTGTGCATCCACAGCCAGCGCCCGTGCCGAAAGGGATGACAGTTGGAGCGCTGTACGGGCGTTCCCGTGGACGCTCGGATGTGGGCGAACAACAGGGGCGTGCGAATCCGGCCCGCGATCTCCCGCAGGTTCTCGTCGTTCCAGGCCGGGTCGATACTCTTGAAGACAGCTGGAGTGTCGTCGGCACCGTCTCCGTACCAGCCGATCCCAAAGCCGTCCCCGTTGGTCGTCGTAGCCCCGAGACGCGAGTGCAGGCTCTGGTCGATGATCGAATGCTTAGGGCGGTACAGCAGGTCTGCAGCGCGAATCGGGTCGCCTGAGTACGCCATCCACCGGCACATGGGCCTAGTGAAGCAGGTTCGTGCACGCTTGCGACACAGGTCCGTGCACGCTTGCGACGCACCGCGCTCCCCGGCCATGCCTTAGCTGAAACCGAGTGACCTGACCAGCTCTGGCGTGACGTCGGCCACCGCTCGACGCGGAGGACGGCCAGCGTCAGGACATCGGACGGCGGCGGGAATGCCGATTCGGCACGGGCAGCTGCTGGGAGTAGCCCTTCCATATCCGGCCGGTAACCGTGTGCGCGACCTCGTCGTCGCTGCCTGGGACGCCGACCGTTTGGGTGAGCGAGTGCGACCACTCGGGGGCGTCATCCCGAGGATGGCGGTTGAGGCGTCTGGCGGCCAGGGCCGACCGGCCCGCCTCTTCGGTCCCGCCATGCGCACCGCGGCGCGGTCAGGCCCTTCGGATGGCCTACCACATGTGCTCGGAGTCGACGAGCGCCCCGCCTGGGCCTCCCTCGATCTGGAATGAGCAGGTATTGGCCACCATCCGCTTCCGGCTTCTCTGGTGGACCATCGACCAGAATAGGAGGAGCTGGTAGAACGTGGACATGGACAGCCCCCTGGAGCAGGACGTCAGGGAGCTGATCATCGCCGCGGTGGCCGAAGCCGCCTCGCGTAACGGCGGCTTCCTCACCCGTGAGCAGCTCTCGGCCTTCGAGCTACCCGACGGGCGCAGGCGTCGGCTCATCGACACGTCGCGAGGGATCTGGAACCCAAGGGAGCTTCCCGCCACCCTGAGCGTCGTTAGCTCGCCGACCGGCCCGTATGCCGACCGCGAGGTCCGCGGCGGTCTGTTCCACTACTCGTATCGTGCCGGTTCGGCTGAGGGAGATAACCGCAAGCTGCGGGCCGCCGGGGAGCACGGGCTGCCCATCATCCTGCTGCGCAAGATCGAAGCGGGGGTGTACGTGCCGGTGTGCCCCGTCTACGTCGTCCACGACGACCGGCCCAATCGGGAGTTCATCCTGGCCCTGGACGAGGGCATCCGCTTTCTAGCCGACCCACTCAACCCGACTCCGGCCCAGCGCCGGTATGCCGAGCGGGTCGTGCGAGCCCGCCTGCACCAGCCGGAGTTCCGGGGGCGGGTGATCCTGGCCTACGACCAGCGGTGCACCATCTGCCAACTGCACCATGCGGACCTGTTGGACGCCGCTCACATCGTCGAGGACGTCGCGGAAGGTGGTTTGCCTGTCGTGCCGAACGGGTTGTCCCTGTGCAAAATCCACCATGCGGCATACGACCGCGACTTGTTAGGGATCTCGCCGGACTTCGTCGTGCAAGTCCACCCGCGTCTGCTGCGGGAAGAGAACGGGCCCATGCTGCGGCATGGCCTGCAGGAGATGGAAGGCCGCACCCTCCTGCTCCCGCATAAGAGGGCCGATCGCCCTGACCAGGACCGCTTGGACGAGCGGTTCCGCAGGTTCCGCCAGGTGTCGGCCTGAGGACATGTCGCGTCGT
>JBIOUP010000046.1:0-7050 GCA_044867305.1 Dermatophilaceae bacterium | reverse complement strand
GTCCCCCGCCCAGAGGGCAGTAGATGCTGTTATTCGGCCCGATAGCAGCAGCTACTGCCCACTCGATGCGGCGCCGGGGGGCCTCGTCAGCGGATCTCGCGCACGACGAGGCCGGTGCGCAGCTTGGGCGTGAAGAACGTCGACTTGGGCGGCATGAGCAGTCCCTCCCGAGCGGTGCGCTGGATTTCCGCCAGGCTGGTCGGCCGGATGAGCACGGCCCGCTCAGCGCGTCCTTCGGCCAGTGCGGCACGCACCTCACCCAGCCCGTGCTGATACTCCAACAACGCTCCCGACCCGTCGAACGTGTGCTCCAGCCAGGCCCCGTCAAGTGCTCGGATGCCGTCGAACGCGCCGGCCTTCGGTGTCAGCCACCACGCCTGGCCCTGCCCGTCCAGCAGCACCAACCGCCCCAATGTGCTCATGTCGGCCAGCAGCTGCGGCGTGGGCTCGGGGGCCGGCGACACATCGAAGTCCCTGGCCAGCACGCTGTCGGTCTGCGAGCCCGGTATGCCGGTCACCAGCCGGTGGATCGCCGCGATGCTCAGCTGGTCCGGAGTCAGCTCGCCGACGAAGGCCAGCGTCAACGCGGCTGCGTCGATCTCGGCCACCGCCCGTCCGGTCGCACGCAGCTGGTCGCGGTACTGCCGCGCCACCCCGTAGCGGTGGTGACCGTCGGCGATCAGGACGTCGTCCGAGCCGATCACGGCCCCGATGGCCTCGATGCGCTGCGGGTCGACGACCCGCTCGACCGAGTGCTCGACACCCTCCACGACCAGGCAGCCAACCGGTTCGGCAGGCTCGGACAGCAGCTCGGTCAGCCCGATCGCCAACGACAGTCCCCACACCGGAGACAGGTTGGCGCGCGTGGCCCGAGTGAGGTCCAGCCGGTCGGTGGACGCCTTAGGGGTGACCCGCTCGTGCGGCAGGACGCCACCGGCGCCCTCGTCGACGACCTCCAGCGCCCCCAGCACACCCGCGAGCAGGCGCTCCCGGCCGTCGTCGTCGATGAACCGCATCCGGTAGATCGTGAGCGCCGGCACGGCGTCGCGCACCAGCACCCCACCATCGACCCACTGGCGCAGCAAGGCCGCGGCACCGGCATACCGGTCCTGTCCTACGGGCGCCCACGGGACGTCGACGTGGACGATGTTGTGTGCGCTCCGCGCGCGCAGCTCGCTGACGTCGGCGTCGGAGAGCACGTCGTAGGGAGGGGCGATGACCGAGTCCAGGTCGGTGCCGTTGGCGTACCGCAGCGCCCGGAATGCCGCGAAGCGCGGCATATCAGGGCGACTCCAACGCCAGCCGCACCCCGAAGCCGACCAGGACGGTCCCGGTGGTCGCCTCGAGCGTTCGGCGGACCTGGCGCCGGCGTAGCACGTGCCCCAGCCGATGCACGACTGCGGTCAGCGAGACGAGGTAGACCGCAGACATCACCGCGTGTGTCCAGGCTAGCGGGAGCGCCTGCAGGACATCGGCGTTCGTCGGCAGGAACTGCGGCAGCACGGCTAGGTAGAAGGCGATGACCTTGGGGTTGGTGAGGTTGGACACCAAGCCCTGCCGAAAGCCGGCCAGCGCGTCGCCCGGGGCCGGCACGTCCGGCCCGGGCACCGCAGCTTCAGACCGGGGGCGCCACGCCGACCGCAGCGCCTGGACTCCGAGGACGAGCAGGTATGCCGCCCCGGCCCACCTGATCGCGGTGAACACCGGCCGCGAGGCGAGCAGAACAGCACCGAGGCCGAAGGCCGCGGCCGACCCCTGCACGGCCGCCGCCGTCGCAACCCCGAGCGCTGCCCACGACCCGCGCCACCGGCCGCCGCCGAGAGCGTTCTTGACCACGACGGCGAAGTCCGGGCCGGGGACGAGCATGACGAGGGTGGCCATGAGGACGAACGAGCCGTAGGTCTGCCAGGTCACCGCGCCATTCTCGCAGGGGACCCGCCAGGGGCCGAACGCAGCCCATCGGGTCTTCCGCGGCCGCCAAGCAACCCTTCGGCTCCGCTCGCCGGAGCCGGTGCGCTCACTGGAGGACGCGCCGCCGCGTGCCAGACTCGGCTGGCATGGACTTCCGCTCCCTGTACGACCACGGGTTCGTGCGGGTCGCCGCATGCACGGTGCCGGCCGTGATCGTCGACCCGGCGGCGAACGCCGAGGCCACCCTGGCGGTCGCTCGCGAGTGCAGCGCGGACGGTGTCGGGCTCGCGGTGTTCCCGGAGCTCGGCCTGTCCGGGTACTCCATCGAGGACTTGCTGCTCCAGGACGCCCTTCTCGACGCGGTTGACACGGCCTTGACGTCGGTGGTCGCGGCCAGTCGTGACCTGCTGCCGGCTCTGGTCGTGGGCGCACCGCTGCGGGCGCTGGGCCGGGTCTACAACTGTGCGGTGGTCGTGCACCGCGGGCGGGTCCTCGGGGTGGCGCCGAAGTCCTACCTGCCGACCTACCGGGAGTTCTACGAGCGACGCCAGATCGCGGCGGGCGACAACGTCCGCGGCGAGATCGCCGTCGCGGGGGCAACGGTCCCCTTCGGCCCGGACCTGCTCTTCCGTGCCACCGACCTGGACAGCCTGGTCATTCACGTCGAGGTCTGCGAAGACTTCTGGGTGCCGATCCCGCCGTCGGCTGAGGCGGCGCTTGCCGGAGCAACGGTGCTGGTCAACATCTCCGGCTCGCCCATCACCGTAGCCAAGGCACGCGAGCGGGCCATGCTGTGCGAGTCCTCGTCGGCGCGCTGCCTCGCGGCATACGTGTATGCCGCTGCCGGAGAAGGCGAGTCGACCACCGACCTGTCGTGGGACGGCCAGACCATGATCTACGAGAACGGCACGAAGCTGGCCGAGAGCGAGCGCTTCCCGGACGGGCCGCGGCGCTCGGTCGCCGACGTGCACCTGGCCCGCCTGCGTCAGGAGCGGATGCGCCAGGGCACCTTCGACGACAACCGCCGCACCCACGCCGAGCGGGTCAGGGCCTTCCGGGAGGTGACCTTCCAGCTCGCGCCCCCCCGCGTCGATCTCGGGCTGTCCCGTCCGGTCGACCGCTTCCCGTTCGTGCCCGACGACGCGGCTCGGCTGGCCCAGGACTGCTACGAGGCGTACTCGATCCAGGTCTCGGGGCTGGAGCAGCGACTGCGCGCCATCGGGGCGCCCAAGATCGTCATCGGTGTCTCCGGCGGACTGGACTCGACCCACGCGCTCATCGTCGCCGCACGGGCGATGGATCGCCTGCAGCGGCCCCGATCCGACATCCTGGCCTTCACCCTGCCCGGGTTCGCCACGACGGAGCACACCAAGAGCAACGCCACCCAGCTGATGGAGGCGCTCGGGGTGACGTGGGAGGAGATCGACATCCGCCCGCTTGCCACCCAGCTGCTCCGCGACCTCGGCCACCCGTTCGGCCGGGGCGAGCCGGTCTACGACGTCACCTTCGAGAACGTCCAGGCCGGGCTGCGCACCGACCTGCTCTTCCGGGCGGCCAACCAGCGCGGCGGCATCGTGCTCGGCACGGGGGACCTTTCCGAGCTGGCACTGGGGTGGTGCACCTACGGTGTCGGCGACCAGATGGCCCACTACGGCGTCAACACCGGCGTGCCCAAGACGTTGATCCAGCACCTGATCCGCTGGGTCATCTCCGCAGAGCTGTTCGACGAGCCGGTCGGTGCGATTCTCCGGTCCATCCTCGACACCATGATCACGCCCGAGCTGGTCCCGACGACCGAGGGCCAGCAGGCGCAGAGCACCGAGGCGACGGTCGGCCCGTACAACCTGCAGGACTTCACCCACTACTACGTGCTGCGCCAGGGGCTGCTCCCTTCCACCATCGCGTTCCTTGCCTGGCACGCCTGGGGGGATGCTGGCCGGGGCCCGTGGCCGGAGGGTTACCCCGAAGGTGCGCGGCCGGCATACGACATCGCGGCGATCCGGCACTGGATGGAGCTCTTCTACACCCGCTTCTTCGCCCACCAGTTCAAGCGTTCCGCGCTGCCCAACGGTCCCAAGGTCGAGCGCGGCGGCTCCCTGTCGCCCCGCGGCGACTGGCGTATGCCGTCCGACGCGCCGCCCACTGCCTGGCTCGAGGAGCTGCGCCGCAACGTGCCTGAGGCTTGAGCCGCCGGCCGGCCGCCGCATTGGAGGTATATCCGAGCAGCGGAGGTGTAATCGAGCTCTCTAGCGCACGTCTACACCTCCAAGCGACCCCCTCGTTGGAGGTAAAACCGAACGTGGAGGTGTAAGAGTGCGCTCTAGCGCACGTAAACACCTCCATCCGCCGTTCGCGGGGACCGGTTGCGTAAGGGCCCCAGGTCCGGCCAGGCTGGGCTGACAGCACCCGGCATACCGACTCATCTGATCAGAGGAGCGCCTCGATGGCCACGACTCGCACCGCCTCAGCCCATTGGGAAGGTTCCTTGCTGGAGGGTGCCGGACAGGTCACCCTGGACTCCTCGGGACTCGGCACGTTCGACGTGACCTGGCCGTCGCGAGCGGAGGCGCCCGATGGCCGCACCAGCCCTGAGGAGCTCATCGCGGCGGCGCACTCCACCTGCTTCTCGATGGCGCTGTCGCTCGGTCTCGCCAAGGCCGGCACACCCCCCGCCTCGCTCGACACGACTGCCGAGGTGACGTTCCAACCGGGAAGCGGCATTACCGGGATCGTTCTCAAGGTCACTGGATCGGTGCCCGGCATGACTGCCGAGCAGTTCCAGCAGGCCGCCGAGGAGGCCAAGACCGGATGTCCGGTGAGCCAGGCGCTCAAGGCCGTGCCGATCTCGCTGGAGGCGCAGTTCGCGGGCTAGCGGAGGCTGCTGAGCCGTAACGGGGTCGACGCAGCACCGCGAGAGGGGCTGACGGTTGCTACGTGAGCAGCCGAATAGCGATCGTGAGGCTTGCCCTGGCGCCGTCGCCCCAGGGCGATGCATCATGATGCATGGTCGAGATGCTATGATGCGCTCGTGCGGACCACTGTGACCATCGACGATGCACTTCTGGCCGACGTCAAGGTACTCGCCGCTCGGACACATCGGACCCTCAGCTCGGTCCTCGAAGAAGCGCTTCGAAACCTCATTGCTGGTCAAGAGCGAGCGCGGGACAGCGCACGCGACCTTGTGCTACCCAGCCACGGCACGGGAGGCCTGCGGGCCGGAGTCGACCTGTTCGACCGCGAGCAGCTGTCAGATCTGCTCGGCGACAACGCCGTCGCCCGGTGATTCTGCTCGATGTCAACGTCCTCGTCACCGCTTTTCGCGCAGACCTGCAGGGGCACTCCGCCGTATCTCGGTGGCTCACCCAACAGCTCAAAGGCGGGCAAGCCCTAGGCATACCGGATATCGCTGCCACGTCCTTCCTACGTCTGGTGACCAACCACCGGGTCTTCGTTGAGCCCTCACCGCTCGAGCTGGCGACGGGGTTCCTCGATGCCGTCCTCGAGGTCCCTACCGCGTCAATCGTTATCGCGAGCTCACGCCATTGGCCGACCCTGCGAGACCTCGCGCTCGGCCTGCGGCTGCGAGGCAACGACCTGCCGGATGCCCATCTTGCGGCGCTAGCCCTGAGCTCGGGCGCTGAGATCGCTTCCCTCGACCGCGGCTTGGCTCGCTTCCCTGGCGTGCGGCTGGTAGAGCCGGTTTTGGCGTAGATCTACCCTGGTCACAGGGGTGGTCAAAGCTCGCTCAGCCTTGTCGCCAGACGATCAAGCAGCGTCGCGGGTGCGCCGTGCGGCAGGTTCATCACCGCGATGTCGGCACCGGCGTCCCGGTAGGCCGCAGTCCGCTCGACGGTCTGTCCCACGGCCGCATCGTCCAGGCCCTGGATCATGACGTTGACCGAGCACGCGATCTCGGCGGGGTCCCGGCCAACGGTCGCACAGTGCTCAAGGAGCACCGCCTTGAGACCTCGCCACTCCTCGGGCCCGGAGACGATTGCGTTCCACTGTTGCGCCCACTTGGCCACCGCGAGGAGGGTGCGCTTGGGTCCCTTCCCCCCAATGGTGATCGGCGGATGGGGCCGCTGCACACCTTTGGGCTCGTTGCGCGCGTCGGTCAGGGAGAAGTGGCGGCCGTGGAAGGTCGTGTACTCCTGGGACAGCAACCCGATCAGCACCTGCACGCCTTCGTCGAACTGGTCGAACCGCTTCTTCAAGGGCGGCAGCTCGATCCCGTATGCCGTTGTCTCCAGCTCGTTCCAACCGGCTCCGATCCCGAGCTCGAGCCGGCCCGCGGAGATGAGGTCGACGGCGGCGGCCATGTTGGCCAGCACCGCAGGGTGCCGGTAGATCATGCCGGTGACCTGGCACCCGACCCGGATCCGAGTCGTGGCCTGCGCCAACGCGGCCAGCGTCGTCCACCCTTCCAAGTTGGGTCCGTTGAGGTCGCCGGTCAGCGGGTAGAAGTGGTCCCAGTGCCACGCGCTCTCGAACAGGGGTATGCCGTCCGCCGCGATCCACGTGTCACGCATCCACTCCCACGACACATGCTCCGGGCGCGTCTTGACGTGGAACCTCACGGTCGTCTCCCTTCACTCGCTGCCTTGCCGCGCGACGGCGCGGCCGACCTCATCATGTCCCAGAAGGCGCCGCTGCCTACCCGACCATGCCGTATGCCGACTCGCCTCACAGTCCGGTCTACTACCGCCGGGCACACGATCGGCTAGGAATTGGCCGGTTTATGGGGCGGCGGTCAGCGGCCTTCCATGCGTCCGTGGCTCAGGCGGAACGTCCACCGTTTGTCAGTGAGCCCCAAACCGGCCAAGCCGCCATCAACGCGGCGTTGCGCCGCGAGGTGCCGGCAGCTTGGAGCACGGTCCCGAGCAAATCGCGGCCTCCTCGCAGTTGCCGTTGCTGACCGGGCGGAGAAGAAGCGCGCCAAGAGACGAGTTACCAGACGCTGTGCGTTAGGGCCGGGGCGCGTGCGTCGGGGGCTGACCGCGCGGTTGAGTAGCGGCCGGTCGGTGCGCGATCCCGCCGCAAGGCCGCCTAGCAGCGTAGGCGCATCACCGATCAGAATCAGCCAGCCCCCACCCGGGTTGCTCATCGTGCCGTGCCCGGGCATGGGAAGGGATCTGATCA
>JBIOUP010000045.1:0-5280 GCA_044867305.1 Dermatophilaceae bacterium | reverse complement strand
CATCTGCCGCCTCGTGGAGGATCTGCCGCCTTGCAGCTGTATGCGTCAAGCCCGCTCGCGGACCACGTGCACGAACTGCTTGTGCACACGCAGGTCACCGGCCACCTCGGGATGGAAGGCCGTCGCCAACAAACCGCCCTGTCGCACCGCCACGACCCGGCCGTCGGCGCGCCCGCCTGCGATCCGGCCGAGAACCTCGACGCCCTCTGCAACCTCCTCCACCCAGGGCGCCCGGATGAACACGGCAGGCAGCGGCGCCGACCACCCGGCATACCGGATGTCAGCCTCGAACGAGTCGACTTGGCGCCCGAAGGCATTGCGCCGCACCGTGATGTCCAGGCCGCCCAGGGTGCGTTGGCCGTCGGCCCCGTCGACAATCCGGTCGGCCAGCAGGATCATCCCCGCGCACGAGCCGAACGCCGGCAGGCCGGCCCGTAGCCTGGCCTGCAGTGGCTCGAACAGCTCGAAGGTGCGCAGCAGCTTGTCGATGACGGTCGACTCCCCACCCGGGATGATGAGGCCCTGTATGCCGTCCAGCTCGCTGACCCGCCGCACCGGGACCGGCTGCGCGCCGGCCGCCTCCAGGGCGTGCGTGTGCTCGCGGACATCCCCCTGGACGGCGAGGATGCCGATGGTGGGCTTGGCAGGGCCCGTTACCACCCGCGTTCGGCGAGCCGATGCGGGGCCGGAATCTCGTCGACCGTGATGCCGACCATCGCCTCACCGAGACCGCGCGAAACCTTCGCGATGTCGTCCGGGTCGTCGAAGAAGGTCGTGGCCTTGACAATGGCTTCGGCGCGCTGAGCGGGGTTGCCGGACTTGAAGATTCCCGACCCGACGAAGACGCCCTCGGCGCCCAGCTGCATCATCATGGCCGCGTCGGCCGGAGTGGCGATCCCGCCCGCGGTGAAGAGCACGACGGGCAGCTTGCCCCGCGCGGCGACCTCCTCGACGAGGTCGTAGGGCGCCTGCAGCTGCTTGGCCGCGACGTAGCGCTCGTCCGGCTCCATGCTCTGCAGCCGGCGGATCTCGGCGCGGATCGACCGCATATGGGTCGTGGCGTTGGAGACGTCGCCTGTGCCGGCCTCGCCTTTGGAGCGGATCATGGCCGCGCCCTCGCTGATCCGCCGCAGCGCCTCGCCCAGGCTGGTAGCCCCGCAGACGAACGGCACCCGGAAGGCCCACTTGTCGATGTGGTTGGCGTAGTCGGCGGGCGTGAGGACCTCGGACTCGTCGATGTAGTCCACGCCCAGGCTTTGCAGCACCTGCGCCTCGACGAAATGCCCGATGCGGGCCTTGGCCATGACCGGGATCGACACGGCCGAGATGATGCCGTCGATCATGTCCGGGTCGCTCATCCGGGCGACACCGCCTTGGGACCGGATGTCGGCAGGCACCCGCTCCAGCGCCATCACCGCGACGGCGCCGGCCGCCTCGGCGATCTTGGCCTGCTCGGGCGTGACGACGTCCATGATGACGCCGCCCTTGAGCATCTCGGCCATGCCGCGCTTGACGCGGGTGGTTCCGGTGGTCGACGTGGGCTCACTCATCGTGCTGGTCCTGCCTGTGGTATGCCGGTTGGCTCTGCGTGGTTATACCTTGCCACGGCTGCCACGGCCCGACGCACTCCCCCGAGAGGGCGGTAGGTGCTGTTAAACGTCCTCGATAACAGCACCTACTGACCTCTCGGTGATGGGTGGAGCCCCCGGCCCGCTCAAAAGGAGCCGTTGCGCCGTCAGGACGTGGCAACGGCTCCTGTCGGGCCGGCTTCGACAGGTCAGCGTAAGGCCGCCGGCAGCTCGTCGGCGAACTCCACGGTCTTGGGCATCGGTGCGTGACCAGCCAGCCGGAACAGGGTCACCAGGTACAGCCGCCGCACCCGGCGCACCGCGGTCACCGCGTCGTTGTGGAACCGCCGCGCCAGCTGAACGCGCTGGCCGGCAGCTCGGACCCGCTCCAACGCCTCGTAGGCGTTCTGCCCGCAGGAGCGGACCTCCGCCACCGACTCGGTGGTCAGGGCCAGGTCCAACGCCTCGGTGAGGTCGGACTCGACTGCGGCGCGCTCGCGGGGGAAGGTGAGCCGGGCGCTGTCGGCGTCCTCGAAGGCGGCCGCCTCGAGAGACTCCGACGCGGCCCCCGCGAGCATGAGGGCGGTGGCGGCATCCAGTGTGCCGGAGTTGGCCAGCTCCAGAGTCGCTTCGGCACGGCGCACCAGCTGCGCGTCCAGGGCGGCGAGGGTGCCCTCGACGCGGGCGTGCAGCCGGTCGAGCCGGGACGCACTGTAGGAGAGCGACCAGGCGACGGCCAGCACGATGACTACGCCGATGCTGGCCCACTCGACCCAGGTCACGGTCCGCGTCCCCCACCGCGCAGCAGCCGGCCCCATCGAGAGCTGGCGTAGGCCGCCCGAGCAGCCTCCGCTCCCTCGATGACGGTGTCGTAGACCGCGATGACCTCGTCGGCGACGACCGACCAGTCGAAGCGCTCGGCCCGCTTGTGACCAGCTGCCGCGGTCCGGGCCCGCTGCTGCGGGTCGCGCAACAGCCGGACCAGCTGCTCGGTGAGATCGCCGGGATCGCCGTTGCGGAACGTCGCTCCCGCAGCCCCGCCGTCGAGAACGCGCACGAAGGCGGGGATGTCGGCCGCCAGCACCGCCGCGCCGGCGCTCATCGCCTCGATGAGGATGATGCCGAAGCTCTCGCCGCCGGTGTTCGGGGCGAGGTACACGTCCACCGAGCGCAGGAGGCGGGCCTTGTCGGTCTCGTTGACCGGCCCGAGAAACTCGCAGGCTCGCGCGGCCTCACGGGCCATGTGCGAGCGCACCTCGTCGGGATCGCCGGGGCCGGCTACGAGCACCCGCAGCCCCGGCAGCTGGGCAAGGATCGAGGGCAGCGCAGCCGACAGCACCGGCATACCCTTGCGCGGCTCCCCCATCCGGCCCAGGAAGGCGACGGACGGTCGGTCGAGGGTCCCGCACCACTCCGGGCGAGGTACGGCCGAGGCGAACCGCTCGACGTAGACGCCGTTGGGGATGACGACGGCGTCACCGCCGAAGTGCGTCGTCACGGTGCGCCGCGCGTCCTCGGAGACCGCGATCCGCCCGAGGATCTTCTCCAGGCTCGGGCGCAGCACCGGGTAGCTCGCCTGCATCACCCGCGAGCGCAGGTTGGACGTGTGGAAGGTCGCCACGATGGGACACTCGGCGGCCCACAAGGCGAGCATCGCCAGGCTCGGGGTGATCGGCTCGTGCAGGTGCAGCAGGTCGAAGTTGCCGCGGTCCAGCCAGCCGTTGACCTTGGCGTTGGTGATCGGCCCGAAGCTCAGGCGCGCTACCGACCCGTTGTAGCGCACCGGCACGGCACGCCCCGCCGGCACGACGTAGTCCGGCACGTGGGTGCTGTCGTCCGCGGGCGCGAGGACGCTGACGGCATACCCTCGCGCGAGGAGGGCCTCGGCGAGGTCGCGCACGTGGTACTGCACTCCCCCGGGCATGTCGAAGGAGTAAGGGCAGACGATGCCGACCTTCACGCAGACGCCGTCCGAGCCGTCCGGATCGGGTCGAGGTCCTCGGCGAAGACCCGCTGCAGCATGTGCCAGTCGGAGGGGTGCGCCCGGATCGCCGCCTCGAGGTATGCCGCGCAGTCGGCGACCATGCTCTCGGCAGCCGCAGCGGTCGGGACGCCTTCGGGCCGCACGATCTGCGGCGAGAACGCCACCATGACGTGCTGGCCGCCGACGCCGTGGCCGCGCTTGGCGGGGGTGTAGTAGATCGCTGCGGCGAACAGCGGCGCACCGGTGAGAATCGACAGCACGGCCGGACCCTTGGCCATCCGGGCCCGGTGCCCGCAGAAGTCGACCTCCACGCCGTTCTGGGTGAGGTCGCGGTCGGCCACGAGCGCGATGAAGTCGCCGCGGTCGACCGCCGCCTTGAGCCCGGTGAACGGGTCGGGGCCTCCCGTCAGGGGCAGGATGGTCATGCCGAGCGCCTCGCGGAAGTCCAGGAAACCCTGGAACACCTCCTCGGGCTCGAGCCGCTCGGCCACGGTGGTCACCGGGGCCAGATGCTGGGTCGACCAGGCCCCGGCCAGGTCCCAGTTGCCCATGTGCGCGATGAACACGACGACAGACCGCCCTTCGGCGAGCAGCTCGCGCACTGGCCCGTCGCCGCTCGTGCGGACGATGTCGCCCAGCTGCTCGGGCGTGAGGTCGTTGAGCCGGAACGCCTCGCAGAAGTAGCGCATGTACGAGCGCATGCCTGCTTTGACCAGCGCGTCGAGCTCACGCTCGCTCAGCTCGGGGCGCACGCGCGCATAGTTCGTGCGCAGCCGCTCCACGCCTTTGCCGCCACGGCGCACCAGCACGTCGGCCAGCGTTTCGAAGGCCAGGTATGCCGTTCGCTCGGGCAGGTGCCGCACGGCATACCACCCGATCTGAAATCCGGCGACCTGCAGCCGCTCGGTGGCCGGTTGCAGGACCCCGGTCAGTCCCGCCGTCAACACAGCCAGCGGCCCCCACATCAGGAGGTGGCCGCCGGGTCGTGAGCCATCGCTTGCCGGTGGACGGTGGCCATCCGCTGCACGACGGTCACCGCACTGGCGACCGCGAGCAGGCCCAGCACCACCCCGAGGAGCCAGACGCTCAGGCCGAACCCGACCAGCCCGGTCGCGAGCAGGACGGCCAGCAGCCGGTCCGCGCGCTCGGCGATGCCGACGTTGCACGTCATGCCGAGCCCCTCGGCGCGGGCCTTGGCGTAGCTGACGACCATGCCCAGGATGAGGCAGGCCAGCGCCAGGCCCGCGAGGCCCAGATGAGCGCCCGGTCCGGCGAAGTAGAGGACCAGTCCACCGAAGATGGCGGCGTCGCCCACGCGGTCGAGCGTCGATTCCAGGAAGGCGCCCCAGGGCCCCTCGCGGCCGGACATGCGGGCCATCACCCCGTCGATGTTGTCGGCGAAGATGAACGCCGTGATCACGAGGGTGCCGGTGAGGAACTCGCCGCGTGGGTAGAAGGCCAGCGCCCCGACACAGACCCCAAGGGTACCGACGACCGTGACGACGTCCGGACTGATGCCCACGGCGAGGAACAGCTTGGCAAAGGGCGTCATGGCCTTGGTCCAAGCCACGCGAAGCAGTCGGTTCAGCATTGCTCTCGATTCCGCATGGTGGCTCAAGGGTATCCGTCCGGGCCCGCGGGTTCCGGCATCGACGCCCGCGCCCCCAACCGAGTCGATGCGAAAAGGAGACGCCTTCCGACGCCTTCCGCGCCGGTATCACATCGACT
>JBIOUP010000044.1:0-4807 GCA_044867305.1 Dermatophilaceae bacterium | reverse complement strand
ATTCAGCGCATGGTCGTCCATGTCGAGAGCGAGCTTGGTGAACACGGCGGCGATGTGGGCTTCGACGGTGCGCGCCGACAAGAACAGTGCCTGCCCGATGCCGACGTTGGAGCGGCCCTCTGCCATCAACGCCAACACGGCCCGCTCCCGCTCGGACAGCCGATCCAGATCCGAGCGGCCCGCCGTGGGGGCCAACAGCCGGGATATCACCTCGGGATCCACCACGGTCCCCCCCGTACGCACCCGCTCGATGGCTTCGACGAGCATGGGGACGTCATCGACTCGGTCCTTGAGCAGGTAGCCCAGGCCCGCGGAGCCGGTGCCGAACAGCTGGCGAACCCACGCGCCTTCTGCGTAGGTGCTGAGCACGAGGACCCCGGTACGCGGATACCGCGCGCGTAGCCCAATCGCGGCTCGGATTCCCTCGTCGGTGTGGCTGGGAGGTAGCCGCACGTCCATGATGACGACGTCGGGACCATCTCGCTCCACAACGGCCGCCAACGCCTCCGTCGAGCCGAGTTCTCCCACGACCTCGACGCCCGCCAGGCCCAGCAAGGTGGCCACGCCGCTGCGAAACAGCACCGAGTCGTCGACCAGCACAACACGTGCTGGACGTGCTTCAGCAGGGGGCACCGCGCTCTGGCCTGCGTCGATCATGCCGACGTGCCCCCCGTCACGGGAATCGTCGCCGTGATCGTGCTGCCTGGCTCACCGACCTGGCCGTCCTGCACGACCAGGTCGCCGCCGAGCGCCTGGACACGATCGCGCAGCCCAGCCAGACCGCCACCGGCGACCAACTGCGCCCCGCCGACGCCGTCGTCGTTGACCGCCACCGAGACTTGTTGCTCGTCCACCCGAACGTCGACGATCACGTGACTCGCGTGCGCGTGCCGCGCAGCGTTCGTAAGCAGCTCCGCCACAACGAAGTAGCACGCCGCGGCGGCCGTGTCGGACAGGGTCGCGCACTCCGGGTCGATGGTCACCTTCACCGGCCACGGAGCCCGCTCGCACAGCTGCAGCACAGCCGGCGCGAGGCCGCCCTGGCTCAGCACACTGGGATGGATTCCGCGGGCGAGGTCACGCAGCTGAGCCAACGCATCACCCAGGGTGGCTCGGGCCGTACGGACGACCTCACGTACGCGCTCGTCTTCCACGAGGTCGGTCTGGGCAAGGGTCGCTGCGACTGCCAGGAACTGCTGCTGGGCGCCGTCGTGCAGATCGCGTTCCATGCGTCGTCGCTGGGCCAAGGATTCCTGCACGATCCTCTCGCGGGACCGCCGCAGCTCAGCCATTGCTGCCAGAAGCTCTGCGTTCAGCCGGGTGTTGTGCGCCCCGACCCTGATGGCATCCACGACCGACGACAACAGCCCCTCGTCCTGCACCGCCCGAGAGTCCAGGCTCAACCGCAACACGTCCTCCCCGTCGCCAAGACTGACTCCCTGAATGCGTCGGCTGGCTCCGGGTGGGGGCGGACGGGTGGTGCCGCCATCGGCAGCCAACCAGCCGCCGGTCCCATCCGGGATCTCGACGGCAGCCGTCGGGTCAGCGAAGACTGCCCGCACCGCTTTCTGCAGCCGCGCCGGACTGCCGGACAAGGACGCCGAAAGCACGCGGTTGGAGACCGCGGCGCCGGCGGCTCGCCGGCGCAGCAGGTCGGCGATGATCGCCGCCGGCAGGATGGCCGCCGTCAAGTTTCTCGCCAGAGCTGCTGGCAGGCTGCGCAGCTCGGGCACGCCAGCCGCCCAAATCAGCTGATCCACCGCGGCCGCGAACGCGCACAGCAACCCGATCACGACCAGGGGTGCTTGTGACTGGCGGGACAGTCCCTTCGCCAGGCCGAGACGACGTGCCAGGATCACGGCGACCACGACAAGCACGACCGCTGTCGATGCTCGCCCGACCTGCACGAACACCTCGTCGTGCAGGGCCGCCGGCACCGACGGGACGGACCAATCCGTGGGCCGGTAGAACCCATCGGGCATCTGCCCATCGGTGAAGGCCGTGCCGAGGCGGCTCAGCACGCCGATGGTGAGCAGGGCAATCACCAGCCGACGTTCTGGGGCGGACAACCGCTCCTTGGGATACCGCAACACCAGCGCCACGGCCGCGACGAGGTACAGCGGCTCGAGGACGAAGCCGATCGCGGCCAGCACCGAACCGGTGTAGTACGGATCGTTGAAGTCGCCGGGGATCGTTGCGGCGGCTACCAAGACGCAGGCCACCCCGTTCGCCGGCGGCACCTCGGTGGCCAACAACGCAACCCCGACGACAACGAACGCGATCGTCACCAACCACGTGATCGCCACCATCGCCGTCTGGCCCAGCAGCTGCGGCGCGGACGTTGCAATCTTCACGACGACGACTGCTGCGCCGGCCAGCATCACCCAGCCGGCCCGACCCCAGACAGCCATACTCGATTGTCCCCGAAACGCCCAAGAACGGCTCATCTGCGTGCCCGATGCTCCCTTCGTCGGAGCGGATCTCCACGTGGACGGAGCCCACCGCCGGCGCCCTGATGCATTCTCGGCCGGCATACCTCGCTCCGGCGGCTGCCGACCGCCGGCTGACGGGCCGCCGACCGAGTCTGCCCGGAGTAGCGTCAGGGTGTGCCGTCACACCACCCCCCGAGGCCACGACCGTGAGCGACCCGGCGCAACCGGTCGAGTTGGCCACCGAGCTGCTGCGTGACGCCTTCGGCCGAGTACGCGAGGACGTCGCAGGGGTACTCGCGGGGCTGGACGTCTCGCAGCTGCTCTGGCGGCCTGACCCGGGCGCCAACTCCATCGCCTGGCTGGTCTGGCACCTCTCGCGCATCCAGGACGACCACCTCGCCGGCATCACCGGGCATGAGCAGAGGTGGACGAGCGAGGGCTGGTACGAGCGCTTCGCCCTCCCGTATGCCGTGCGTGACCACGGCTACGGGCACCGGCCCGGGCAGGTGGGCGCTTTCGTCCTCCCCGACCCGGGGCTGCTCGCCGGCTACCACGGCGCCGTCCATGACGCGACCCTCGCGGCCCTGAACGCCATGGCCGCAGACGACTACACCCGCATCGTGGACTGGAACTGGAAGCCGCCGGTCACGGCGGCCGTCCGGATCATCTCCGTCGTCAACGACACCATGCAGCACGCCGGCCAGGCGGCATACGTGCGAGGGCTGCTCCAGCGGCGCGGCACGACCAACGCGAGCCAGGAGGCACGATGAGCATCGAGATCCTGCGCGCCCGCGAGGTGCCGCTCGGTGGCCCCCGGGCGCTGATGGTGCGGCGCACCCTGCCGCATCGCGACCGCTCGTTCATCGGCGCGTGGTGCTTCGTGGACCATTACGGGCCGACGCCGGTGAACCGCGACACGGGGATGAACCTGCCGCCGCATCCGCACACCGGTCTGCAGACCGTGTCCTGGCTCTTCGAAGGCGAGATCGAGCATCGCGACAGCGGCGGCGCGCACGGCCCGGTCCGCCCGGGCGAGGTCAATCTCATGACGGCCGGACGCGGCATCGCCCACTCCGAGGTGTCCACGCCCGAGACGTCCGTGTTGCACGGCGTCCAGCTTTGGCTCGCCCTGCCCAGCCCGGCCTGCGACGACGCGCCGCGAGGGTTCGAGCACTACGCGCCTGCGCCAGTCCGGCTCGCCGCAGAGCCGGGGGAGGCCGAGGCGCTGGTCTTCCTCGGTGCGCTCGCCGGCATGGCGTCGCCCGTCGCGACCTACACGCCGCTGCTGGGCGCGCAGCTCACCTTGAGCGCTGATGCGCGCGTTCGGCTCCACCTCGACCCGGATTTCGAGCACGGCGTTCTCCTGGACACCGGAACGGTCGCGGTCGACGGCATACCCCTGGAACATGGCGACCTGGCGTGCCAGGATGCCGGCGCCAGGGAGCTGTACCTGCAGGCCGGTCCCGACGGCGCCCGGGCACTGTTGCTCGGCGGCGAGCCGTTCGAGGAGCAGATCGTGATGTGGTGGAACTTCGTCGGGCGCAGCCACGATGACATCGCCAAGGCTCGGCAGGAGTGGCAAGACCGCGGCGAGCGCTTCGGCGAGGTCGAGGGGTATGCCGGGCGGCTCACCTGGCTCCCCGCGCCTGAGCTGCCGAACCTGCGCCTGCGGCCCCGCGGCCGCCACGGGAGCGCCCCGCGGGCGGCAGCGACCCATCTGACCGGCACGACCGGCTGACCGGGGCGCCTCCCGCCCGGCAGCCGGCTGCCCGCCCGCGGCTGCACGCCCGCCTTTGCGGTCGATGTGATCGCGCGGCGGTAGCTGTGGCGGTATTGCATCGACTCGCCGTGACCCTGGCGAGCCTGCATCACGACGGCCCCGCTGACGCGTAGGTTGCCGCAGGACCGCTTCGCGGAGGCGTCCGGGCGCACCCCGATTCTGCGCTCGCGCCGGCGCCTCCTCATCGACTCGAAGTCGTGGAGGCATAGTGACGCAGACGGCACCCGCGCAGCGCACGCCGAGGTTGGTCTCCAAGGGTTGGCTGCAAGGCGTCGCCCTGGTGATGCTGTTCGGCTTCTTCGTCATGGGCCTGCTCGCGTACAGCGCCTACAAGGACGGTATGCCGCAGCCCCAGCAGGTCGTTGGCCCGCAGGGCGCAGTCGTGTTCACCGGTGAGGACATCACCTCGGGGCAGCAGATCTTCCTGCGGCGCGGGCTGCAGCAGTACGGCTCGATCGTCGGGCACGGTGGCTACCTCGGCCCCGACTACACGGCGGACTACCTGAAGCGCTCCAGCACCTTCGTCCTCGAGCAGCTACGGGCACGTGGAGTGCAGGATCCGCAAGCCGAGCTCGTCGAGACCATGCGCACCAAC
>JBIOUP010000043.1:0-11367 GCA_044867305.1 Dermatophilaceae bacterium | reverse complement strand
GCGCCCGACTGCAGCGCGTACCGGTCCAACAGCGTTAGGTACTCGCCGATGTCGCGGTCGAATGGGACCGGCACGTGCTTGACGACGTCCGGGATCGCGCCGAGCTCGGTCTTCGCAGCACCAATGTCATGGATGAGGCGCAACGCCTCCTCCAGCGGCCGGTGCCGGAACGTGATGGTCGAGATGCCAAGGGCTTCGCGGGTGCGACGGGTGGCCGTCGTGGACATCGGGTGCTCCTCCTCGAGCTGGTGGGATCAGCAGATGTATGCGCCGCCGTTGATGCTGTGGGTGATGCCGGTGATGTACCCGGAGTCCTCGCTGCACAGCCATACCACGAGGGCGGCGATCTCCCAGGGCTCTGCCTGGCGCTTGAGCGGGACGGCTTCTGCGAGCTTCTTCTCGGTCTCATCGTTGGTGCCGCCGGCGCGAATGTCGGTGTCGACGACGCCAGGGGCCACCGCGTTGCAGGTGATGCCGTGCTGCGCCATCTCACGGGCGACGCCGCGGGTCAAGCCGAGGACGCCGGCCTTGGCGGCCGCGTAGGCGGTCTTGCTGAAGACGCCGCCGCCATGTTGGGCAGTCACCGACGACATGTTGACGACGCGGCCGTAGCCGCCCTCGACCATCTTGGGTAGGAACGCCTGAGCCATGAGAAACGACCCGGTCAGATTGACGGCGATGACCTTGTTCCACATTTCGAGGCTGATGTCGAGGAAGTCGGCGGGGGCGGGGATGCCCGCGATGTTGGCCAGCGCGCCAACCGGTGGCAGGCCCGAGAGGTCCACGGCCTCGGCGGCGGCCCGGACTGACACGGGGTCGGCGATGTCGACCACAACCGTGGTGAGCTGCGCGCCGGGCACCTTCTCGGCGGTGGCCTCAGCCGCGCACGCGAGCCCGTCCGCATTGAGGTCCATCATGGCGACGCCCCAGCCTTCCTGGGCGAAGCGCAGCGCGGTGTGGAAGCCGATGCCCTTGAGCGACGAGGCGCCGGTGACGACGGCGGTGCGCTGGCCAACTCCGGTGTTGTACGACATGGAAGGAATCTCCTCGGCAGGAAGCTGATGGGCAGGGTGGACAGCGGAGTATGGCCCGTGGCGCCTGCGCTGTCCGGACGGGCGCCACGGGCGCGAAGTCAACCCAGCTCGGCCAGCACCCGGCTGACGACGGCGTCCGTGGACAGCCCATACCGGTTGTGCAGCGTGGGCAGCGAGCCAGCGTCGATGAACTGGTCGGGAAGCGCGATGGCACCGAGCTTCTTGCCAACTCCGCGCTGGGCAAGCGCCGACGCCACGGACTCGTAGAGACCACCCACGACGGTGTGGTTCTCCGCGGTCAGCGCGAGCCTCGGGGTGTCGACTTCGGCCACCACGCTGTCGGTGTCGAACGGCTTGATCGTCGCGCAGTGCACGACGGACACATCGACCTTGTGCTCGGCCAGCTTCTCGGCCGCGAGCAGGGCACGCATCGTCATCAGGCCGCAGGACACGATGACGACGTCGTTGCCGGGCCGCACGATCTTGGCCTTACCTGCCTCGAACGTGTAGCCGTACTCGTCGAGAATCCGCGGCACCTGCCCGCGCAGCAGGCGGGTATAGGTGGGGCCCTCGATCGCGGCCGCGGCGGGCACGATGGCCTCGACGTCAACCGCGTCAGCCGGGTCGAAGATGGTCAGGTTCGGCATCCCCCGCAAGATCGCGATGTCCTCGGTCGCCTGGTGCGACGGGCCGTACCCAGTCGTCAAGCCCGGGAGCGCGGCGACGATATTGACGTTGAGCCGCGGCTCGGCAGCATCCAGACAGAGGAAGTCGTACGCTCGCCGGGTCGCGAACACCGAGTAGGTGGACGCGAACGGAATGAGCCCGACCTCGGCCAAGCCGGCGGCCGCGCCCAGCAGAACCTGCTCGGCCATGCCCATCTCGAAGAACCGGTTCGGGAACTCGGCGGCGAAGATATGCATGTCGGTGTACTTCGACAGGTCCGCGGTAAGGCCGACGATGCGGTCGTCTCGGCCGGCGAGCGCGTTGAGCGCGTGGCCGAACGGGGCGGAGGTGGTCTTGACGCCGCTGTCCGCGATGGACGCGATCATCGCGCCGGACCGCTTGACGGTGGTCTGGGTCATGATCAGTTCTCCTTGGTTTCGAAGCCGGCGCGCAGCTGATCCTTGGCGATCGGCCACTCCTCGGGCGCGACACGCAGGAAGTGCAGCTTCTCCTTGGCCTCTAGCAGCGGAACACCCTTGGCGAGCTTGGTGTCGGCCAGGATCACCTGCGGCTGGCCTGTCGCGCTCGCGTTCGCGGTGGCCTTGTCGAGGGCCTCAACGACCGCGGGCAGGTCATTGCCGTCGATGCGTTGGACGCCCCACCCGAAGGACGCCCAACGCTCCTGCTGCGGCTCGATGCGGTGCACGATCGAGGTTGGCCCATCAGCCTGCAGGCCGTTGATGTCCACGATCGCGATGAGGTTGCCCAGCTCCCAGTGCGCGGCCGCTGAGGCAGCCTCCCAGGTTGACCCCTCGTTCAGCTCGCCGTCCGACAGCAGGTTGTAGACGAGCTGGTCGGTCTTGCCTTGATGCCGCAGGCCCAGGCACATGCCCACCGCGATGGGCAAACCGTGGCCAAGCGACCCGCCTGAGATCTCCACGCCGGGGGTGTAGGTCGACATGGCCGACATCGGCAGGCGGGAGCCGTCCGCGGCATACGTGGTCAGCTCCTCGCGGGGGATGACCCCGGCCTGTGCGAGCGCCGAGTACAGCGCCAGCGCATAGTGCCCGATCGACAGCAGGAACCGGTCCCGGCCCTCCCACTGCGGGTCCTCAGGCTTGAAGCGGAGCTTGTCGCAGTAGACGACGGCGAGCACGTCGGCGATGTCCAGGGCCTGGCCCACGTAGCCCTCACCCTGGGCTTCGCCTTGCTCGAGGACCCCCATCCGGATTTCCAAGGCGTGCCGGGACAGGGCCTGGAGGCGTTCGGTGGGGGCCACGGTTGCGGTGACCATTGTCGGTTCCTTTCCTCGAGTCCGAACAGCTCAGCTCTTGGCCGTGGCGCGGGTCGCGTGCAGGGCGGCCAGGTCACGCTTGTACTGGTCAGGTGGCGTGGTCTGGGTGATCGCCTGGGCCTCGGCGCGCTCTCTCGGGCCCCACGTCTCGCGGGTGACGAGCGTGGAGACCAGGCCGAGGGCGGAGTAGGCGAGGAACAGCAGGGCCGGACCCATCCAGCCCATGGCGAGGTACAGCAGGGTCACGGCGAAGGGGGTGATCCCGGAGATCATCGCCGAAATCTGGTAGGCCAGCGAGGCGCCGGAGGAGCGGGTAGCCGCATCGAACAGCTCAGGGAACCAGGTGCCCTGTGCGCCGGCCAGCGCGTTCTGGCTGATGCAGTAGGAGACGATGAAGACAATCAGCACCGCGATGAACAGCTTCGTGTTCACCAGCAGGAACATCGGGATTGCCCAGGCGCAGTTGAACAGGGTGACCCATAGGTACAGCGGGCGCCGTCCGATCCGGTCGGTGAGCGCACCCCAGAGTGAGGTGGCGACGATGCCCATGGCGGAAGCGACGCAGAGCGCGAGGATCGTCTGCTCGTTGGTGGCGATCTTCTCGGTCTTGAGGTAGCTGATCATGTAGGTGATGGAGATGGCGTAGCCGGCCGTTTCGGCGATGCGCAGGCCGATCCCGCGCAGGATGTTGCGCCAGTCCTCCTTGATGACCTTCGCAATGGGCGACTTCACGACCTCCCCGGATTCCCGGACCTCCTCGAAGACAGGGGACTCGGGCACCTTGGAGCGGATGATCAAACCGATGATGACCAGGACCATGGAGAACAGGAAGGGCACGCGCCACTTCCAGTCGCCGGGGAGCTGAACCGACACGAGGAAGGCGAGGTTCGCCAATAGGAGCCCCACGGGGAAGCCGGCTTGGACATAGCCGGTGAACTTGCCGCGCTTGAGCCAGGGGGCATGCTCGTACGTCATGAGAATCGCGCCACCCCATTCGGCGCCGTAGGCCAAGCCCTGAATGATGCGGATCGTCACGAGGAGGATCGGGGCGATCAGTCCCCAGCCGAACCAGGCTTGGGCCTGCTCGTAGGTGGGCAACAGGCCGATGAGGAACGTGGCGAGGCCCATGACGATGAGAGACGCGACGAGGACCGGCTTGCGGCCGATCTTGTCGCCGAGGTGCCCACCGACGATGCCGCCGAGAGGTCGCGCGATGAAGCCGACTCCCAAGGTGGCGAACGCGGAGAGGGTGCCGATCATCGGATTCTCGTTGGGGAAGAACGCCGCGCCGAGGTAGAGCCCGGCCGCCGTACCGAAGCCGATGAAGTCGTATGCCTCGATGATCGCGCCGGCGCTCGAACCGAATGCGACGCGCAGCTGCTCTCCGGTCCCATGAACCGGCCCCCGCATCCGCAAGTTGTGTGATGAAACGGTCATTCCAGCACCTTTCAGACGGGGGCGCCGTCCTGACGCCCTTGTTGTCTGTTGATTGTCAGCAGTTAACAGCTCCTTGTCAAGGGTCTCTTGCCAGCTGTCGGCTGGGAGCGCCGGGTATGCCGTGCAGCCGACACTGCAGATTGCAGGCGCGCCGCTCATCGATGGGTTTGGGGTACCCCGGAACAGGTCCCCCATGCGCTCGCCCCTTTGGCGGCCCGGCGAGTGCAAGGCCGACTCAACAGCGGAAGGCGCAGCGAGAAGTCGAAGGATCGAGAAGTCAGAGCCGCAGGCGCGGCAGCGCGACCCCGGGCAGCATCTGGATCGCCAGATCGACAATGGTCAGAGGATCGACGATCGCTGTGTGACTCTTGTCAGGCGTCGGCTGGGGCCCAGAGGTTAGTTGCTCGGTCCATGTGCTCCTGCAGAACCGTGAGGGCGGACTCGACCTCGCCGGTACGCATCGCGTCCACGATCGGCTGGTGGTTGCTTCGCGACATGAGCTGTTCGGAACGCTCGTCCAGCGAGGAGAGCACGGTCATGCGCATGAGGTCCTTAACGCTCGACCACAGCGTCAGCAGAATGTGATTGTCGCCCAGCCGGCACAGCACTTCGTGAAAGGCAAGGTCGGTCTCGAAGCGTTCGAGCTGGGTGAGCTTCTTGCTGTCTTGCGGGAGCCGCGCCTGCAGCTCATCGAGGCGTTGATCCTTGTCCGGGCTGGCAAGGATGGCCCGGATCGCCTGGCCCTCGAGGGCCAGTCGCACCTGGAAGACCTCCCGAATCTCCCGCGGCGAGAGCCTGCGCACGTGCAGACTTCCGCGCTCGACGCCCTCGAGCAGCCCACCCTCATGAAGCGTCCGGAGTGCTTCGCGAACCGTGCCACGGCTCACGCCGAGCTGCTCCGCCAGATCGACCTCGCCCAGCTTGGTGCCCGGCGGAAGGTCACCGGACAAGATCCGCTCCCGCAGCTGCGCCAGCACCTGCTCTCGGAGCGTGCTGCGGTTGACGTGGGCCAATGCGGTCATGGTGCTTCCTTCGTCGGTCTTCCCGACGATAGTAACGAGACCACCAATGACTGTTGACATCTGCATCCGTCCCCGCGACAGGGCATGGGGCGCCTGGGACCCAAGCCGGACCTCTTCACTCGAGAGGACGGCACAGTTGCGCCCGCGTGTGCCGGCACACGGTTCACCACCAACGCTGATGGGCCACGCCACCCACAGCGCTACCCGAGGTCAACAACACCCGGGCGAACCGGCGCGATGCCCACCAGCAACATGGCCGGACTCGCAGGTGTTGTGCCGCGGATGTGATGCTTCTCGACTGGCCGGTTCAACCACCGCCCCGGCTTCACCGACGCGGACGCCTATTCCAGGGGGCGCCCGGGCATCTCCCCGGTGCGGACCAACCCCCTGGCGATGTCGCGCAGTTTGCGGTTGGTCAGACTGCTCGCCGTCACCAGCATGCGAAACGCATCGTCCGCGGTCACCTTGTGCCGTTCGATGAGGATGCCCGCAGCTTGTCCGATCACTGTGCGGGTAGCCAGCGCCCGTTGCAGATGTTCGACCTGGGCGGCCAGTTCACGCGTGCGGGCTGATTCCGGCTGCGGCGACCGGCTTTCCCAGCTCGCTTGGATGTCGTGCCGCGGGGGGGCCGGTTCGGCCCGATGGTCGGCGAAGTCGACTCCGCGATGGCGCAGCGCCACCAGAACGGCGTTCCGTCGCAGCAGCAGAGACTGTGACGCGTCTTCCCCGGAGGCTTTGGAAAGCCAACCATTCTGGGTTTCCGTGGCCCGCACGGCATACTCCAACTGCGACAGCTCAACCACCAAAGCACCGGTCGAAGCGACCCCGTCGACATGCCAAGGCTCTTCGCGTGGCGCTGCCGCCGGTTCATCGTGCGCGAGCGCTGACCCCATCAGATGCCCCTAACGCTTGTGCTGCGGGTAGCCACCGGGTCTGGGGCGACGATGAACACCTGAGGATACCAACCGACCTCTGCTGGGGCGCCCGGGCTGACCGGGTACCCCAGCAGGGTTCGTCTCGGTCAGCTTCGGGTGGAGCTGTCCTTGACCTGCTCGGCCGACTCCTGTGCGGAGGACGTGACGTCCTGGGCCGCCTGGCTGGCCTCGGCCTTGACCGACTCGACGGCCCCCGTCGCCGAATCCTTGAGGGAGGCGGCGGCCTGCTGGGCCGGCTCTTTGAGGTTGGACGCGGTCTGGGAGACCGCCGCCTTGGCCTCGTCCACCAGCGGGGCGGCCTTCTGCTTGAGCGACTCGGCCGCCTCGGCTTCACGCTGGCTGGCCGGCAGCAGCGAGCCGACGAGCCACCCAGCGGCAAGGGCGACCGCCCCGGCCGCAAGCGGGTTGCCCTGAGCCTGACGACGCACGGCGTCGGTCGCGCCCGAGGCTGCGTCGCCGGCCGTGGAAACCCGGTCGGCCGCACCGGAGGAGACCTCCGAGGCGGTGCCCATGATCTTGTCCCGTAGCCCGCCGATCTTCGCGCCGGCCTTGTCGACCTGGTGGCGAGCGATCGCGCTGGGGGTGACGTTGTCGGCCAGCGCGTCGACGTTGCGGCTCAGGCTGGCCCGAGTGGCCTCGATGTCCTGACGGATCTGGTCTGGGTCGTTGCTCACTGACTGTGGTCCTTTCCCTTGAGGGCATCGGGTATCTGACGCGCGGTGTCGACCGTCTGCGTCATTCCCGACATGGTCTTGAACGAACGTCGCGCTCGTAGGGCCAGAACCGCCCCGATGAGCGCCCAAACGGCCGCGCCGACGAGGGCCGACCAGCCCAGGCCGATCGAGGAGCCCACCCACCACCACAGCGCGATCGAGACGAACAGGGCGGAGAAGTACACGGCAAACCCGGTGCCCCCGTACAGCCCCACGCCCATGCCGGCCGCCTTCGCCGAGCTGGCCACCTCGGCCTTCGCCAGCTCGACCTCCTGCTTCATCAAGGTGGTGAAGTCGCTCGAGAGCTGGCTGACGATGGTTCCGATGCTCGCGGTGGAACCGGTCTCGGCCTCGACCGGCGGTGACCCCGCCGTCGAGGATCGTCCCTCCGCGACAGCGGCTGCCGGCATCCGCATCGGGTCGTCCGACGCGGTGCTCACAGCCGACGCACCTCGCCTTCGCCGGTCGCCGACTCGGGCTGGCCGGAGTCGGAGGCGAGCCCGCGCGTGACCCGTCCAGCGATGATCCCGATGAGGGCGGCCCCGAGCAGGAACGCGCCAGGGCGCCGTCGGGCGAAGCCACTCAGCTCATCGATCGCGCCGTTGAAGTCGCGCTTCTCAAGGAAGTCGGCGGCCTCCGCGATTCTGCCGGACACCATGGCGGCCGCCTCGGCGGCCAAGCCGTGCTGCTGCGAGCTGGCGGTCATCTCATCGAGCTCGTCGGCGAGCGAACGCAGCCCCTGAGCCAGCCGCTGCTGCTGCGCCGACGCCTGCTGGGACAGCTCGGACCGGGACTGCCACAGCAGATCGCCCACCTGGCTCTTGGCCTCGCCGACGACCTGCTTGGTCTGCTCAGCCGCATGCGCGGCGACCTGCTGGGTCTGCTCCTTGGCGTCCTCTGTAACCGAGCGCGCCGCCTCCTTGGCCGTCTCGGCCGTGGACGTCGCCGCCGCGCCCGAGTCCGTGTCCGTGGTCGACGTCGCCGCCAGATCTGGGTCGGTGATGATCACCTGCGCCTCCGAGGGGTACCCCTCGGGACGTGGGGCGGGATAGTCAGTCATAGATGTCCTTTCGTAGATATGTCGGATGGAAGCCCGTCCGGACCTTTTACGGATGCCGGTGCAAGTACGCGGGAAGCACCCACGTGCCCCGGCATCCGTCCGATGCTCAGCGGCGTTGCGGTTCGACGCCCTCTGCCTCGATGTGCTCCTTGCGGATCTCCTCGGTGACCTGCTGATCCTCGGTCACGGTCTGGGTGTCGAGCCGAACCCGTTCCACCGGCACGGCCTGTTTGTCCACGACCACCTTCTCCTCGTGAAGGACCACCTCATGCTCAGCCTCGGACAGCTCCGGACCGGCCCCGGCAGCCTCGCGGTTCGTCTCAGTGATCGGTTCGCGCTCCACGCGAACCTCCTCGCGCTGCACCGGAACCGTCACGGTCTGCTGCTCGGTGACGATGTACTTGCGCAATCGAGCCCGGCCAGCCTCACGACTCTCCGTCCCCACCCGCAGCTGCTCCTCCGAGCGGGTCATCGCGGAGTCACTTCGCTCACCCGGCACATCGGGGCTGGTCCCCGCCGGAACGCGGATGTCGGAAAAGCCCGTGTCATCGCCCCGGCCATAATGCTCGAACAGGCGGCCCTCCTCCTGTGGGGACAGGTGCCCCGCGTCGACATCGACGTTCGGGGCGGCTTTGATCGTCTCCTTGCCGTAGGCCACGTGCAGGTCGCCACCCTCGGTTCGAGCACCCTCCAGCGGGACGAAGCTCTCCTTGGTGCCGACGAAGCCGGTCCGGACAGTGACCCAATCCGGCGCGCCGGTGGTGTCGTCGAAGAACACCTGCCCGGCCGAACCGATCTTCTCTCCTTCCGAGTCGTACACGGTCGCTCCGAGGACCCGTTCAAAATCTCTTCCAGTGAACGTCATGGATGATTCCCTTCCACCCTGAGGCAGTTGGCGCTCGCCCGCAGACCATAAGTAGCCACAGACGGGTCGCTTACCTCGTAAGGCGCAGCGCCCAGACCTGACTTACCCCGTAAGGTGAGCCAGCAAACATCTAGGTGCGCGCAGCATGAAGGAGACATCTGGTGCCTGCCGACCCATCCGGTGACCCGAACGGCACCGAAACCCCCGCGCCGGGCGAGCGGCGCCCGCTCAGCCGCGACGTCATCATCGAGGCGGCCATTGCGCTCGTGGACGCTGGGGGTGTCCAGAAGCTCACCATGCGCCGCCTCGGGCGAGAGCTCGGTGTCGAAGCGATGTCGCTCTATCGGTACGTCAACGGCCGGGAAGACCTGCTCGAAGGCATGGTTGACCATCTCGTGGCCACCATTACGGTGGACCCGGCAGACCAACTCCAGCCAGCCGGGGGGTGGCAAGCACTGCTGCAATGGATGGCTCACTCCGTGCGGGCCCTGGCGCTGGCTCATCCCAACGTCTTCCCACTGATCGCCACCCGCCATCCGGCAGCGCCCTGGCTACGCCCCCCACTTCGCAGCCTACGGGTGGTCCAAGAGTTCCTCGATGCGCTCCTGTCCAGGGGCTTCACCGAGCAACAAGCCGTGCGCGCATACCGATCCTTCACCTCCTTCCTGCTTGGTTATCTGCTGCTAGAAGTGGCCACCCTCGGAGCGGAGACCTCGCCCGTGGAAGAACCGCTCGACGAAGGGGACGCCCCAATCGGCAACGCCGACCAAGACCTCGACCTGCACCACTACCCCGTGCTTCAACGGCTGCAGCCCATGCTGTCCGAGGACCACAGCGATAGTGAGTTCGAGCAAGCCCTTGAGACCTTGCTCGACCGCATGGATCTGGACCTGTCGCAGTAGCCGCACTCGCGTCCCGTCAAGACCCGACCTTCGCCGAGCTCGAGTCGGCGCTCAGGTGTGGCTGTTGCGTTAGGCGCTGGCAGCCACTGCGCCTACCCATACGCCGCCGGTCGTCCCGGTTGTGCGCGAGGTGGCACCATCGGATTTGGGTGCCGCTCAACAGAGTCGGGTCGGAGTAGATTGGCCCGGTCCTGGATGCCGGATGGGATGGTGCCGATGACCACCGAAGACAACAAGCGCGTGGTGTCGGAGTTCGTTCGACGGTGTCAGGATCAGCATGACCTGGCCTACGCGGACGAGGTGTTCCATCCCCTGTTCGTGAACCACTACCGACCCGGGGGCCGGGTCATTCCGAGCACGGAGCGGCCAGCGAGCGGGTTCCAAGCCTTCTACGGGGAGCTGCTGCGTGGCTTCCCTGATGCGAGCATGGAGATCAACGACCAGGTAGCTGAGCGTGATCTGGTCAGCACGCGAAAGACGTTACGAGGTACGCATCAGGGCGATCTGTGGGGTCTGGCGCCGAGCGGAAACCGTGTCGAGTTCGAGTTCATCGACATCTTCCGGGTCGCCGACGGCCTGCTCATCGAGCACTGGACGTCGATGGACCTGGGCGCCCTGCGGAGCCAAATGCAGCCGCCGACGTCCTAGTCTCACCGGAGGGGCCTGCAGCAGCCCAGCGGGTCTGGGCGTCGCAGATGTCGGTAGCCCGTCGAACGCGGGGCATCGCCAGCCCGGATCAAAGGGCGCACGGGCGGTATGGCGCGCTTCGCCGCGGGATGAGCATGGTGTCCCTACCGCGCTGTAGGTGAGGGTCAGCGAGGGCACGAGGCGTCGCCGTGGGTACTTGCTAGCTCCGCAGGTCCGGTGGCGATCTGACGCGCCAGTTGTTGATCGAGCGCGTTCGGAGACGACCCGGCGGCGGTTGACATGGCAGGGCCGCATCCGCGCGGTTGGGGTTACGCGTTTAGTCCTCGCGGTGGTCACGCCTGCCGCGCTGTCGCTTCACCGAGCCACGTCGCTTCTTGGCCTCGATTCGCCGTTCGTCGGAGGTCCTGGTGGGACGCGTGAGCCGCCGCTGACGCGGCGGTGGTTCAGTCGCGGCCGAGAGGATCTCGCCCAGTCGCCGGCGTGCGGCCACGCGGTTGCGCAGCTGTGAGCGTTCCTCGCTGGCGACGACGACGAGCACGCCATCTCGCAGCCGTGGTCCCAGCCGCTGGATGGCGCGGGCCTTCAGCACGGGTGGAATCGACGGCGAGGACGCGAGGTCGAAGAGCAGCTCGACCCTGGAGTCGGAGGTGTTGACGCCTTGGCCGCCGGGCCCGCTGGAGCGGGAGAAGCGCCAAGCGAGCTCGGCGGCAGGGATCGACAGGGGTCCTCGAATGCGGATCGCGCCAGACACCTGACAAGCCTGCCAGCAGGCGAGCACCCCGAGGACGCGG
>JBIOUP010000042.1:0-3183 GCA_044867305.1 Dermatophilaceae bacterium | reverse complement strand
GGCGCAGCGACTCGGAGACGTTGTCCAGCAGCTTGATGACGTCCTCCACGATCACGACCATGTCCTCCGTCGGCTTACGGTGCGCGTGCCGCTGCACCGTCGCGATCGACGGAGTCGGCTCCAGGACCCGCACGGTGAGCGCCTGCGCCCCCCGGCGACCCTCAACGACGCCGAACTCGACCCGAGTGCCACCTTTGAGCGACGTCACCCCCTCCGGCAGCGCGTTGGCGTGCAGGAAGACGTCGCCCCCGGCGTCATCGGAGAGGAAGCCGAAGCCCTTCTCCGGGTCGTACCACTTGACCTTGCCCGTTGGCACCGTGCACCTCTCGCTCGCGTCCAAACCCGACCTACGCCTGCGCGCATCACTCAGCCTAGTCTCGCTCGCAAGCCGACTCCGTGTGTCCCAGGCCACTGCCATCCGCGACCGGGTCGCGGCGACTCGCCCGGATTGCCGCCCGGATGTAAGGATGGGGCCGATGTCGGTGAACGAGGTCGGGGGGCAAACCGGGGGACCGACCCCGGACCGACCCCGTCTGGTCGACTTCTGGGGTCAGCTCCCGCGACATGGCCGGTTCCTGATCTCCAGTGTGGCGTTCGAGTCGTTCGGCCGGGGCCTGGTCCTGCCGTTCGGCCTCGTCTACCTGCACGAGGTGCGCCAGTTCCCGCTCGAAGTGACGGGCACCCTGCTCGGGGTGCCGGCCCTGGTCGCGCTCTTCGTCGTCGGGCCGGGGGGCACATTGATCGACCGGCTGGGTCCTCGAGTCGTCATCATCCTCGCTGCCCTGGCCCAGATCATCGGAAACGTGACTTTGGCGTTGGCCACGACGCCCTTGGCAGCAGGCGTCGGTCTGGCCTTCAACGGCGCCGCCTTCGGGTGCGTATGGCCCGCCATCAATGCGATGATCGCGGCTCTGGTCCCCAGCGGGATCAGGCAGCGCTACTACGGGATCAACTTCACACTGATGAACCTGGGCATCGGTGTTGGTGGAGCAGTGAGCGGGCTGTTCGTCGATGTCTCCCACCCGGGGTCGTTCACGGTGATGTACCTGATCGCGGCAAGCGGGTTCCTGGCCCCCCTGGTCGTCATGCTCGGACCGCTACGGAAGGTCTCGGGACGGGCCGACGCGCCCCTCGGGCAGCAGCAGGTGCCTCGGGTGTCCTACTGGTCGGTGGCGCGGGCGCCGGCCATGCCCAGCGTGCTGCTGACCTTCTTCTTCGTGACCTTCATCGGCTACGGCCAGATGACGGCCGGCTTGACGGCATACGCGCGGCTGGAAGCCTCGGTGTCGACGCGCGCCCTCGGACTGGCGTTCGCGGCGAACACCGCGACCATCGTGTTGCTGCAGCTGTTCGTCCTCCAGCGCATCGAGGGCCGCCGCCGCACGCGGGTGCTGCTCGTCATGTGCGCCGTGTGGGCCCTCGCCTGGGCCACGATCGGTCTCGCCGGCTCGCCGGGGCTGTCCACACCGATGCTTGCGGCCACGCTCGTGGTGGCCGGCGCTGCCATCTTCGGCTTCGGGGAAACCCTCATGCAGCCCACGCTGCCGGCGATGACCAACGACCTGGCCCCGCCGCACGCCCGCGGCCGTTACAACGCGTTGACGTCAGGGGCGTTCCAGCTCGGCGCCCTGACAGCCCCCGTCGTCGCGGGCGTGTTGTTCGACAGGGACCTTGGGGGCATCTTCATCGTCATGCTGGTCGGGGGCTGCGCTGTCCTGGCGTTGTTCGTGTGGCGCGTGCTCGAGCCTCGGCTTCCGGGTTACGCGAACGGTCGTCCGTGAACCGTAGCTTCGCCGACGACATCCGATCCCGCTCCGATGCGCAGCTGCGCGACCTGCTCATGCAGCGTTCTGACCTGGCCCGTCCGGCGCCCGTGGATCTCACCGCCCTGGCCGCGCGGGCTGCGACCGCTGCGAGCGTGCGGCGCGCCGTTGAGCGGCTCGATACGGCCCACCTGCTCGTGCTCGAGGCGGTCATCGCCGACGGCGGGTCGTCCGAGCCGTTGGAGGACTCCTCCCTGCAGCGGTTGTGGAGCCTTGCTCTGCTGTGGCGGTCACCGGAAGGACTGCGAGTGGTGGGCACCGTGCCTGAGGTGCTCGGGCGGCGAGACGCCGACCGGGGGCCGACCCGGCAGCTGCGCCTGCAAGCGCCTTCGCTAGAGCTGCGCCATCTCGGGCGCGACGACGTCGACGCCTCGGCTGGGGCTCAGGCTCGCGAAACAGTGCGGCTCGTCGACGACCTGGCGCACGCCTGGGCGGACGCCCCGCCACGGTCGTTGCGCGCGGGAGGTCTGTCGGTGCGGGACCTCGGCCGCACCGCGTCGCTGCTTGACACGACGCCCGCGCAGGCGGCGTGGCTCGCGGAGCTGGCCTTCGCGGCAGACCTCGTCGGTCCGGACGGGGGCGTTGGGAACACGGTCTTGCTGCCGACCAACCACTTCGAGCGCTGGAGCAACCAGGCGACGGCCACCCGCTGGGCCCGCCTGGCTTCGGCCTGGTTCGACAGCACCCGAGCCGCACATCTGGTGGGCGCACGCACCGGCCCCTCCGGCCGGGTCAACGCCCTCGGCCCCGATGTGCATTGGCCGCCGGTAATAGCGGCCCGCGCCGAGGTACTCGATGCCCTGGCCGAGCTTGGCCCCGGCATCGGAGCATCCGAACCGAGCACCGTGGAGCTATTGCTCTGGCAACACCCCCTGCGCGACCCGTCTGGCTGGACGCAGGTATGCCGGGCCGTCCTGCTCGAGGCCGACTGGCTGGGCGTGGTGGCGCACGGCGCTGTCTCCACGGCCGGGCGGGCAGTGATCCAGCGGGCCGGCGAGGTGGCCATCGCAACCGTGGTCGACGCGATGCTGCCGGCGGCGGTCGACCACATCGTGCTGCAGGCCGATCTCACCGCGGTCGTGCCGGGACCTGTCGAGGGCGAGCTGGCCACTTTCCTGCGGCTGGTCTCGAGCGTCGAATCCCGAGGCGGCGCTACGGTGCTGCGCTTCACGCCGACCTCGATACGGCGCGCACTCGACGCTGGGCTGGCGGCCGACGACGTGCTCGACACGTTGCGCGGGTCGAGCCGAACGCCGGTCCCTCAGCCCTTGGAGTACCTCGTGCGGGACGTCGCGCGCCGCCATGGCCAGACCCGCGTCGGCAGCGCAACGGCATACCTGCGATCCGACGACGAGTCCGC
>JBIOUP010000041.1:0-17900 GCA_044867305.1 Dermatophilaceae bacterium | reverse complement strand
CGCCCGCGCAGCAGCCCGGCGCGTGGACGGGCCTCGTCTCGGTACTTGGTCTGGATCTGGTAGAGGGAGATCGGCAGGTCCTTGTACGAGGAGAACAGGTCCTTGACCGCGAGGGTGAACAGCTCCTCGTGGGTCGGCCCGAGCAGGTGCTCGGCGCCCTTGCGGTCCCGCAGCCGGAAGATGTTGTCGCCGTACTCGCTCCAGCGTCCTGAGGCCTCGAAGGGCTCGCGCGGCAGCAGGGCCGGGAACAGCAGCTCCTGGCTGATCTGGTCCATCTCCTCGCGAACGATGCGCTCGATGTTGCGCAGCACCCGCAACCCGAGCGGCAGCCAGGTGTAGATGCCCGGGCTCACCCGGCGGATGTAGCCGGCTCGCACGAGCAACCGGTGGCTGGGCACCTCGGCATCGGCCGGGTCGTCGCGCAAGGTGCGCAGGAACAACGACGACATGCGCAGGACGGTCACGGCATACTCCTTGGGTCCCGGGAAGGATATCGGCCCGTATGCCGGGTGCTCGCCTGCTTTGCCGGAGCCGGCCCTCGGCGCGCTCGCTGGGCTCAGAGCAGCACGGTCATGAACGAGCCGACCTCGGCGAAGCCCAGGCCCGCGTAGGTCGCCCGGGCGGCAACGTTGAAGTCGTTGACGTACAGGGTCGCCTCGTGGGCAATGTCGTGCAGGACCGCCTCGGTGACCGCGGCCATCAGGGGCCGGGCCAGCCCGCGGCCGCGCAGCCCGGGGGTGAGCCACACTCCTTGAATCTGGGCTGCGTCGGCGCCGACGGAACCGATGTCGGCCTTGAACATCGTGGTGTCGTTTTCGATCCACACGTACGTATGGCCCGCGCGGATCAGGCCCAGGATGACCGAGCGGTAGCCGGCGGGCGAGCCGGTGTACGGCGGGTAGCCGATCTCGTCGGTGAACATGGCTGCCGCGGCGGGCAACACGATGTCGACCTCGTCGACATCGGCCCGGCGAATGCGCGGATCACATCTGACGCCGAGCAGGCTCGGTGGCACTCGGGTCGACATCAACGGCTGCGGCTGGCGGATCGAGCGGGCCGGACCCCAATGCGAGCTCAGCCGCTCCCAGAGCCAACCGACCTGGTCGGCCGGGCCGAAGATGGAGGCGCACTGTCGCCGCCAGCGCCGCACCCGCGAGGCGATGGCATCGGCAGCGTCCTCATCGCATTCGGCCGGCACCAGGTTGGCCGAGGCCCAGGCCAGCCCCACGAGCTCGTGGCCGCGGTGCACGCCCAGCAGGCAGCCGGGCATCGAGTAGAGCGCCCCTTCCTCGATCCGCGCCGCGATGAAGACGTTGGCGGCCGGGTTCCGGGCGCACAAGGCGATCGCCTCGTCCCGGTCCGCGGGCGTCAGAGCCCGGACCGGAGCGGTCGCTCGAAGCACGGCATACAGAGTGCCACGACCGGCGTCGACATTGCCTGCGGACGGCGCCGGGGCGACCCTCGGGCGAGTCGATGTGATGGCGAGGCGGGAGTCGGCGCGGTATCAGATCGAATGCCCGGCGCCGGTGCCGCCGACCCGACCTAACCGGAGGGGTCGATGTGAAACCGATGTCCAAAGCGATGTGTCCAAAGCGATGCTGTATCACATCGACCCGGAGTGGGTATGCCGGTCAGCCCACCGTGACGGTGGGCTTGGCGGCCTCGTCGCCGACCGGCTCGCCCATCTCGTCGGCCAGGCGCATGGCCGCCTCGATGAGCGTCTCGACGATGCGGCTCTCGGGCACCGTCTCGATGACCTCGCCCTTGACGAAGATCTGGCCTTTGCCGTTGCCGGATGCCACGCCGAGGTCGGCCTCACGGGCCTCGCCCGGTCCGTTGACGACGCACCCCATGACGGCAACGCGCAGCGGGACGGTGAGACCCTCCAGGCCGGCGGTCACCTGGTCTGCCAAGGTATAGACGTCGACCTGGGCGCGCCCACACGAGGGGCACGAGACGATCTCCAGCTTGCGTGGCTTGTGGCCCAGCGACTGCAGGATCTGGTTGCCGACCTTGACTTCCTCGACCGGCGGCGCGGAGAGCGAGACGCGGATAGTGTCTCCGATGCCTCGGGACAGCAGCGCGCCGAAGGCGACCGCCGACTTGATGGTGCCCTGGAAGGCCGGGCCGGCCTCGGTGACGCCCAGGTGCAACGGCCAGTCACCGCGTTCGGCGAGCAGCTCGTAGGCGCGCACCATGACGACCGGGTCGTGGTGCTTGACCGAGATCTTGAAGTCGTGGAAGCCGTGCTCCTCGAACAGGCCGGCCTCCCACACGGCGGACTCCACCAGGGCCTCAGCAGTCGGCTTGCCGTACTTGTCCAGCAAGCGCCGGTCCAGCGAGCCGGCGTTCACCCCGATCCGGATCGACACGCCCGCGTCAGCCGCGGCTTGGGCGATCTGCTTGACCTGGTCGTCGAACTGTCGGATGTTCCCCGGGTTGACCCGCACGGCCGCGCAGCCGGCGTCGATCGCGGCAAAGACGTACTTGGGCTGGAAGTGGATGTCGGCGATGACCGGTATCTGCGAGTGCCGGGCGATCTCCGGCAGCGCGTCGGCGTCATCCTGGCTCGGGCAGGCCACCCGCACGATGTCGCACCCGGCAGCGGTCAGCTCGGCGATCTGCTGGAGCGTGGCGTCCACGTCGGTCGTCGGGGTCGTGCACATCGACTGCACCGAGATCGGCGCGTCGCCGCCGACCAGGACCTTCCCGACCCGGATTCGGCGCGATACCCGTCGCGGGGCGATCGCACCGGGCCCGGGCCCGGGGGCGACGGACGGCATACCAAGGGAAACGGCCATAGGTGCGATTATCTCAGCCAGCGAGCTTGACGGGCGTCACGAGGTCGGCGTAGATGAGCAGCACCGCCATGACGATGACCACGGTCGAGACGGCATACGCGATCGGCAGCGCCTTGGCGACGTCAACGTAGCCGGGGTCCGGACGGCCCAGCAGCCGAGCGACCGACCGCTTGAGCCCCTCCCACAGCGCCCCCACGACGTGACCGCCGTCGAGGGGCAGCAGGGGGATCAGGTTGAACATGAACAGCGCGAGGTTGAGCCCGACCAGCATGGACAGCAGCAGGAACAGGACGCTGCGCGGGCTGCCGTCGCCGACGCCCACCGCCCCGCTCGCGACCTCTCCCCCAGCCCGCCCCACGCCGACGACGGACATCGGCCCGTTCGGGTCGCGCTCGGCCTGGCCCGTGACCGCCTGCACGACGCCCACCATCTTCGCCGGCACTGTGAGCAGCGCCTTGGCGGTCTCGGACACCATCCGGGTCATGGTCGCCGGCACCTGGGTGAGTGGCTGGGTGACGAAGCCGCTGGCTGCGGTTGCCCCGAGGTAACCGACCGTCTCGGTGACCAGCGCACCGTTGTCGTCGACCTTCGGCTGGCCGCTGTCGGTGTGGGCCGCGCGGGTCAGCGCAACGACCGGGGCCTGCAGGGTCAGCGGCGCCTCCGTGCCGGGGCGAGCGACGGTGAGCGTGAGCGTCTTTCCGGCGGCGGCCCGGATGGCCGTCGTCACCTCGGCCCAGGTCTGCACGGAGGTGGCGTCAACGGCGAGGATGGTGTCACCGGTCTGCAGCCCCGCAGCCGCGGCCGGCGACGGCGCATCACCCGGCCGACACTCGGGTTGCAGCTGCTGCAGGGTGGGCGCGGCGCTCGGCACGCATTGGCCGACGGCGGCGATCCGCGGCACTGCTGTCGGGATGCCCACGACGGACAGGGTGACCGCGAGAAGCACGGTGGCCAGCACCAGGTTCATCACCGGGCCGCCCATCATGACAACGACCTTCTTGGGCACCGACAGCTTGTAGAAGACGCGGTGCTCGTCGCCGGGATGGACTTCGTCCATGGACTCCTGGCGAGCCTGGTCGATCAACGTGCCCATGCGGCTGGTCGTGGAGGCACGCAACTCGCCGGGGCCGTCGGTTGGCCGGGGCGGGTACATGCCGATCATCCGCACGTAGCCCCCGAGCGGGATCGCCTTGACGCCGTACTCGGTCTCGGCTGTGCGTCGGGACCACACCGTCGGGCCGAAGCCGATCATGTACTGCTTGCATTTGACGCCGAAGCTCTTCGCAGGGACCAGGTGCCCGATCTCGTGCAGGGCGATGGACGCCCCCACCCCGAGGGCGATGAACGCCACCCCGAGGACGTAGAGCACGACCGTCATCCCACCCGCTCCTTCGCAAGCCCAAGCAGCCGCCGGGCCTCGTCTCGGGCCCACCGGTCGGCCCGCAACACCTGCTCAACGTCCAATGGTGCCAAATCACTCCCGGATCCCGACGGCTTCTCGGTCAACCGGGCCCCGGTATGCCGGTCGACGACCGCCTCGATGGTGTCGACGATGTCGGTGAACCGGATCGCCCCGCCGTGGAACGCGTCGACGCACACCTCGTTGGCGGCGTTGTAGACGGCGGGGAAGGTGCCGCCCGCCTCGCCCACCCGCCGGGCCAGCCGCACCGCGGGGAACGCCTCGTCGTCCAGGGGGGTGAACTCCCAGGCCGCCGGTTGGGTCCAGTCGCAGGCCGGGGCCGCGTCGGCGACGCGGTCGGGCCAGCCCAGACCGAGGGCGATGGGGATGAGCATGGACGGCGGGGAGGCCTGGGCCAGCGTCGAGCCGTCGACGAACTCCACCATGGAGTGGATGACTGACTGCGGATGCACGACGACCGTGATCCGGTCGTACGGCACGTCGAACAGCAGATGCGCCTCGATCACCTCGAGACCCTTGTTGACCAGGGTCGCGCTGTTGGTCGTGACGACCCTGCCCATGTCCCACGTTGGGTGGGCCAGCGCTTGCTCGGGCGTGACGTCGTGGAGGCGCTCGCGCGGCATACCGCGGAACGGCCCCCCGCTCGCGGTGATGACCAGCCGGCGGACCTCGTCGGCGCGCCCACCGCGCAGGCACTGGGCCAGGGCGCTGTGCTCGCTGTCGACCGGCACGATCTGGCCGGGCTGGGCCGCGGCCTTGACCAGTGGGCCGCCCACGAGGAGCGACTCCTTGTTGGCCAGGGCCAAGGTGTGACCGGCGTGCAGCGCCGCGAGGGTGGGGGCCAGCCCGATCGAGCCGGTGATGCCGTTGAGCACGATGTCGGCGGGGCGGGCGGCGACCTCGGCGGCGGCGTGGGGCCCGACGAGGACCTCGGGCCGGTATGCCGGGGCCCCGCCCTCGCGCGTGGCGGCGCCCAGGGCGGCCTTGACCTCGTCGGTCGACCCCTGGGCGACTGCCACGGCGTCGACACCCAGCTCGGCCGCCTGCCGGGCCAGCAGACCCAGGTCGCGCCCGCCGGCCGCGAGGGCCGCGACGCGGAACCGGTCGGGGTTGGCCTTGACGACCTGCACCGCCTGGGTCCCGATCGAGCCGGTCGAGCCGAGCAGCGTGACGGTTCGGGGAGCGCCCACCTGGGCATTGTCGCCGAGAGATCGCTGGGTTTCGATCGCTGCACCGCCAATATGTGTGGTTAAAGGTGCGGCTTACGCAGGTTGGACCACACAACGAGAGACCTGCCGGGTTTCTGTCCGGTCAAACGCGGCGCGTGGAGCACGTTCTGCCGTACCAAATCCGTCCATGACACCCTGCTCGTCCCTCCGTTCCAGATGACCTCGATGACACGGCCCCGCTCGTCACCGAGCTCGCCCAGCGCCTCGAGGGGGCGTCCAGGTTGTTGCCGACACCGCTCATCGCGGCGCGAGCAGTGCCGCGACGAGGAGAATGGCCGGAAGCGAGAGCAGGGTGCTCACCAGGATCGTGTCGCGGGTGAGGAAGATGCTGCGTCGGTAGCGAAGGGCATAGGTGAAGATGTTCTGTGCGGTCGGCAGGGCGGCCATCACGACCACCGCGTAGAGCTGCTCGCGGCGTAGGCCGAACGCGTAGCCGAAGCCGGCCGCAACGAGCGGCTGCACGAGCAGCTTGAGGGTCACCAGGACGGCGATCTGCTCGCGGCCAACGCCCGGGCGCTGGCCCAGCCGCAGCGAGATGCCGAACGCGAGCAGCATCCCCGGCACCGCCATGTTGCCCAGGAGGGTAAGCGGGTTGAGCACCACCTCGGGCAGCTGCAGTCCGGAGAGCGACACGAGCAGGCCGATGAGGGCTCCGACCGTGATGGGGTTACGAAAGAGGCTGCGCAGGTGAACCAGCAGGTTGGACCGGCTGGCGCGGGCGTCCGCGTCGAGCATGGCCATCGAGATCGGGGTGAAGATGAGCAGCTGCATGAGCAGGATCGGCGCGGCATACGCGATGTCGCCGAGCACATAAAGCGCGATGGGCAGCCCGAGGTTGCCGGAGTTGACGTACCCAGCGCACAAGGCCACCATGACGCGTTCGCCCGCCGGCTGGCCCCAGGCGAACCGGCTGGTCACCGCCGCGATGAGCATGACGACGAGGGCGCTGAGAAATGCCACCAGTAGCGCATTGGAGAAGACCGCACCGGTCGACATCCCCGAGAGGATGACGAGCAGCAGGGCCGGTGACGCGACGAAGAAGGCCAAATCGGCCAGCATCCGCTGCCCACGCTCGTCGAACAGGCGAAGATGGGCGACCAGCCAGCCGACCGCGATCACGGCGCCGATCGTCGTGAAGCCCTGCAGCGCCCCGAGCACGCCTGCATCGTGTCAGGTCAGCACCCTCGTCGAGTGGGCAGTTGATGCGGCTATCCCAGCGTCATAACAGCAGTTGCCGACCACTCGATGAGGTGGGAGGGCGCTCGCTACGCCTGCGGGTGCAGGATCGGACTGAGCATGCTCAAGACTGAGGCGTCCTCGATCGTCGGCGGCACCGCGACATCCTGGCCGTCAGCGATCTCGCGCATCGTCTTGCGCAGGATCTTTCCCGAGCGGGTCTTCGGCAACGCCGTGACGATGTCCACCTGGCGCAGTGCCGCAACGGCGCCGACCTCGGCCCGGACCCGGGCCACCAGCTCGGCCTTGATCGTCTCGCCCTCAGCCGCCGCGTCGATGCCGGCCTTGACGACCACGAGCGCCCGAGGCAGCTGCCCCTTGAGCTCGTCGTGGACGCCGATGACCGCGCACTCGGCCACCGCCGGGTGACCGGCCAGAGCGGCCTCGATCGACCCGGTGGACAACCGGTGCCCGGCGACGTTGAGGACGTCGTCGGTGCGGCCCATGACGTAGAGGTAGCCGTCCTCGTCGAGGTAGCCGCCGTCGCCGGTGAGGTAGTAGCCGTCGTAGGCCGACAGGTAGGACGAGACGTAGCGCTCATCGTCGTTCCACAGCGTGGGCAGCGTTCCTGGTGGCATCGGCAGCTTGATGGCGATGGCGCCTTCGGTTCCCGGAGGGACCCGGTTGCCAGAGGAGTCCAGTACGTGCACCTCGTAGCCGGGCACGCACACCGAGGGCGAGCCGGGCTTGATCGGCAGCTCCTCCAGCCCACGGGGGTTGCAGGCGATCGGCCAGCCGGTCTCGGTCTGCCACCAGTTGTCCACGACCGGCTTGCCCAGCCGTTCGGTGGCCCAGTGGTAGGTGTCCGGGTCGAGCCGCTCTCCGGCAAGGAAGAGGGTGCGGAAGCGCGACAGGTCGTAACCGCCCATCAGCTTGCCGTCCGGGTCCTCCTTCTTGATCGCCCGGAAGGCCGTGGGGGCGGTGAACATCGCGGCGGCGCCGTACTCGGAGAGGACCCGCCAGAATGCGCCGGCGTCCGGAGTGCCGACCGGCTTGCCTTCGTAGAGGATCGTCGTGGCCCCGGTGATGAGCGGTGCGTAGACGATGTACGAGTGCCCGACGACCCAGCCCACGTCGCTGGCCGTGAACCAGGTCTCCCCCGGCTGCACCCCGTAGAGGTTGCGCATCGACCAGCGCAACGCGACCGCATGGCCGCCGTTGTCGCGGTAGATGCCCTTGGGCTTACCCGTCGTGCCGGACGTGTAGAGGATGTACAGCGGGTCAGTGGCCTTGACCTCCACACAGTCCGCGCCTGCCTGCGCGGCCGGGCTCTCGACGAACTCGCGCCAGTCGAGGTCTCGAGGTCCGAGCTCGGCGAGGGCTTGCTCGCGCTGGAGCATGACGACCAGGTCGGGCTTGTGCTCAGAACGCTCGATGCCCTCGTCGAGGAAGGGCTTGTACGGCACGACCCGCCCGGGTTCCAGGCCGCAGGACGCCGACAGGATGACCTTGGGCTGGGCGTCATCGATACGTGCCGACAGCTCGGCTGGAGCGAAGCCGCCGAAGACGACCGAGTGCACGGCACCGATGCGCGCGCAGGCGAGCATGGCGAATACCGCCTCGGGCACCATCGGCATGTAGATGACGACCCGATCGCCCGACGTGACGCCCACGCCCGTGAGCGCGCCGGCGAGCCGTCGCACGTGAGCCAGCACATCGGCATACGTGTAAGACCGCTTTGTGCCGGTGACGGGCGAGTCGTAGTGCAGGGCGACCTGGTCTGCGCGGCCGCCATCGACGTGCCGGTCCACGGCGTTGTAGCAGGTGTTGAGCGTGGCGTCCGTGAACCATCGGTAGAAGGGCGCCTGTGAGGCGTCCAGCACTCTGGTGGGGGGGTTGATCCAGTCGATGTCCTTGGCCGCCTCGCCCCAGAATGTCTCGGGGTCGGAGATGCTCGTGTCATAGGCCTTCTGGTAGGCGCCGGTGTGCTCGCTCATGGGGCAAAGGGTGCCCAACGTATGCCGTCGCGCGCCACCTCGAGGGCGGCGGCATGCGCCCGGCACGTGCCCGCACGCGCCGAACGGTCCCCGGCCGACCGCTGGTCAGGAGCTCTCGCCCCATGCGAGGGCGTCGCGAGCGGCGATGAAGGCGGCTACGCAGGTCTCCACGTCCTGCTCCGAGTGGGCTGCGGAGAGCTGTACGCGGATGCGGGCCTTTCCTTGCGGCACAACAGGGTAGGAGAAGGCGATCACGTAGACGCCGGCTCCGAGCAGGTGGTCGGCCACCTGGGCGGCCCGCCGGGCGCCGTCGTCGCCGGGGAACATCACCGGCGTGATCGGGTGGGCGCCGGGAAGTAGGGTGAACCCTTCCTCCTGCATGAGCCGCCGGAACAGCACCGTGTTGCGGCGCAGCGCCTCCCGCTGCTGGCCAGAGGAGGCCACGAGCTCCAGCGCTTTGAGTGACCCGGCCACGACAGCGGGGGCGACCGAGTTCGAGAACAGGTAGGGCCGGGAACGCTGACGCAGCAGGTCGACGATCTCCTGGTGGCTGCTGATGTACCCGCCCGACGCCCCACCCAGAGCCTTGCCCAACGTGCCCGTGAGGATGTCCACGCGGTCCTGGACGCCGAACAGCTCCGGCGTGCCCCGGCCGCCCTCCCCGACAAACCCAGCCGCGTGTGAGTCGTCGACCAGCACGAGCGCGTCGTGGCGCTCAGCCAGGTCGCAGATGCCGACGAGCGGTGCGAACGAGCCGTCCATGGAGAAGACCCCGTCCGTGACGATCACCTTGCGCCGGGCGTGCGAGGCTGCCTCGAGCTGCAGCGCCAGATCGGTCAGGTCGCCGTTGCGGTAGCGGTATCGCGCGGCCTTGGCCAGCCGGATGCCGTCGATGAGCGAGGCGTGGTTGAGCTCGTCGGAGATGATCGCGTCGCGCTCGTCGAACAGCACCTCGAAGACGCCGCCGTTGGCGTCGAAGCAGGAGGAGTACAGGATCGTGTCGTCGGCGCCGAAGAAGTCCGAAAGGGCCCGCTCGAGGCGCGTGTGCTGGGTCTGGGTGCCGCAGATGAAGCGCACCGACGCCATGCCGAAGCCCCACTCCTGGAGGGCTTCCTTGGCGGCTGCGATGACGTCAGGGTGGTCGGCGAGGCCGAGGTAGTTGTTGGCGCAGAAGTTCAGCGCCTTGCCGGCCGTCGTGCCGACGTGGGCGGCTTGGGGGGTCGTGAGCTCCCGTTCGGACTTGTACAAGCCCGCCTCCCGGATCTCCTGCAACGACCAGGCCAGGTCCTCACGCATCCGTCCGTACACAGGGGCCTCCATCGACTGGTCGGCTGGGTTTCCTCGCTAACGGTATGCCGTGTGGCAAGGTGTCGAGTACGAGGCCATTCGTGTCCGTGAGTTTCGGGCGACCGAGGTTTCCGGTGGGTCGAGTTCCAGTCCTGGCAAACACGCGCAATGGCACGCCTCTGGCCTGACGAGCCTGCTGTAGCCGGGCCTTGAGAGACGCTTGTCAAACAACTAGTCTCAGACTAGTCTGACTTCGTGGCTGAGATCGGCGCTTACGAGGCCAAGACCCATCTGCCCCGCCTGTTGGACGAAGTCGCGGCCGGGGCGACGTACATCATCACCAAACATGGCCGCCCTGTCGCTCGCTTGGTCGGGGTCGCTGTTGCCCCGGCCGCCGGGTCCGATGTCGCCCAGGCGTTGCGGTCTGCTCGCCGGGGGGTCCGTCTTGGTGGAGAGAGCCTGCACGACATGATCGCCGAAGGACGTCCATGACGGCATTCGTCGTCGACGCTTCAGTGACGATGGCGTGGTGCTTCGAGGACGAGGTGACGCCACATGTCGACGAGCTGCTCGATCTCGTGGCCCACGAAGGGGCGGCGGTCCCACCGCTCTGGCGCCTGGAAGTCGCCAATGTGCTGCTCACTGCTGAACAGCGCGGCCGCATGACATCAGCACAGGTCGTCCGGTTCGTGGAGCTGCTCGAGGGGCTGCCGATCCATGTCGAGCCCGAGGGCGCGGCCATCGCGGAGCTCATCGCGGTGGGACGCGAGCACGCGCTCTCCGCGTATGACAGCGAGTACCTTGCCTTGGCAGCCCGTCGTGGACTGCCGCTCGCGACATTGGACGATCTCTTGCAAGCTGCAGCGAGGACCGCCGGTGTGCAGACGCTGTGACGCAAGGCGCTGGCCGCTGGCCGGCTCCGCCGGCGGTCAGCTCCAGTCCATGACCACCTTGCCGCACTCCCCCGACCGCGCGGCGTCGAAGGCGTCGGCCCACTGCTCGGCCGGAAAGCGGTGGGTGATGACCGAGGACACCGCAGCGGTCAGCACCTGGGAGGTCGCGAGCATCGACGACATGAGGTACCAGGTCTCGAACATCTCCCGCCCGTAGATGCCCTTGAGCGTGATCATGTGCGTGATGACCCGCCCCCAGTCGACGGCATACGGCCGGGGCGGCAGTCCCAGCAAGGCGACCTTGGCCCCATGGTTGAGGTTGGCGAGCATCTCCTCCAGCGCGGACGGCACCCCTGACATCTCCAAGCCGATGTCGAACCCTTCTCGCATCCCCAGCTCCCGCTGGGCGTCGGCGATCCGGGTGGTCGACACGTTGACGGTGAGGTCCGCCCCGGCACGTGCCGCCAGGACGAGCCGGTAGTCGCTGACGTCGGTGACGACGACGTTCTTGGCGCCACCATGCCGGGCGATCGCGGCAGCCATCACCCCGATCGGGCCGGCACCGGTGATGAGCACGTCCTCGCCGACGAGCGGCCATTGCAGGGCGGTGTGGGTGGCGTTGCCCAGGGGGTCGAAGATCGCACCCAGGTCGGGGTCGATCGACGCCGGCTGGACCCAGACGTTGGTGGCCGGGATGACAACGTGGTCGGCGAAGGCGCCGTCGCGGTTCACCCCGACCCCGACTGTGTGGATGCACACGTGCCGGCGCCCGGCGCGGCAGTTGCGGCAGTGCCCACAGACGATGTGGCCCTCTCCCGACACCCGGTCGCCGACCCGCACACCGGCGACCGAGGTCACCCCCGAACCGACCTCCACGACCTCCCCGTAGAACTCGTGCCCGATGACCATCGGCGGCTGCACCGTCGAGGCCGCCCACTGGTCCCACTGCTGCAGATGCAGGTCGGTGCCGCACAGGCCGGCACGCAGCACCCGCACCTTGACATCGGACGGGCCGCAGACGGGCTCCGGTCGGTCGACGAGGGCAAGGCCCGGTCCGGCCTCCAGCTTGGTCAAGGCACGCACGCCAGGTCCTTTCGGGTATGCCGTGGAGTCGGCCGCGTCCTTTCGGGTATGCCGTGGAGTCGGCCGCGCGGACACCTTCACCGGGGCGACCGGCATACCGGAGACTACTCGCGCACGGATCAGGCGGTGCTCGCGGCGAGCTGCCCGCAGGCACCGTCGATGTCGCGGCCGCGTGTGTCGCGCACCGTCGTCGGTATGCCGTGCGCCCGCAGCCGCTCCACGAACTGCTGCTGCACTCCCGGGCGGGACGAGGTCCAGCGCGACCCGGAAGTGGGGTTGAGCGGAATCGGGTTGACGTGGACCCACGCCCGGCCGCGGGCGGCCAGCCGGTCGGCGAGCAGATCGGCGCGCCACGCCTGGTCGTTGACGTCCCTGATCAGGGCGTACTCGATGGACACGCGGCGCCCGCTCGCCACGAAGTGCCGGTGAGCCGCGTTGAGGACCGCGTCGACGTTCCAGCGGGCGTTGACCGGGATCAGCTCGTCTCGCAATGTGTCATCAGGGGCGTGCAGCGAGAGCGCCAGGGTCACCGGAATGCCTTCCGCCGCGAGCTTGTCCATGGCGGGCACGAGCCCGACGGTGGAGACCACGACCCGACGGGCCGAGATGCCCAAGCCGTCCGGTGACGGGTCGGTGAGCCGGCGCAGCGCCCCAACCGCGTTGCGGTAGTTGGCCAGCGCCTCCCCCATGCCCATGATGACGACGTTGGAGACGCGCAGCGGCGCGCTCGGCTCATCGTGGCCGCCGCCGGGCAATCCGCCGCCGCGCACGGTGCGGGCCGCCGCGACGACCTGCTCGACGATCTCCGCGGTGGACAGATTGCGCGTCAGCCCGCCTTGTCCAGTCGCGCAGAAGGGGCAGCCCATCCCGCAGCCGGCTTGGCTGGACACGCAAATCGTCACCCGGTGGGGGTAACGCATCAGCACCGACTCGACGAGCGCGCCGTCGTGCAGGCGCCAGACCGACTTGACGGTGCGGCCCTCGTCGGTAGTTCGGTGCCGAAGCGGGGTGAGCAGGGTCGGCAGCAAGGCCGCTACGAGCTCGTCACGCACCGCCCGGGGCAGGTCGGTCATGTCCTCGGCAGAGTCGACGAGGCGGGCGAAATAGTGCGTGGACAGCTGACGAGCCCGAAACCCCCGGTGTCCGAGCGACTCGACGGCGCTGCGACGATCGGCCGGGTCCAAGTCGGCCAGGTGCCTTGGCGGCTTGCGCCGTTGCGGAGCGTCCAGCGTCAGTGGTGCCAGGGACGTTGGTTGCTGGGTTGCCGCAGAGGTGGGTTCGTTCATCGGGGTTAAGCCTGTCACGGCCGCCAACGTGTCGCGCGAACGTAGCCCAACGGTTGTCAAACCGCACGGCAGGCAACCACTACCCTCCGCTCGCGTGGGCGGCAAGGGGCCGCCGCCCACCAGCACGTCGGAGGCGAGGCCTCAGGCAACCACTACCCTCCGCTCGCGTGGGTGGCAAGGCCTGGACGCGGGCCGGCCCGGCGCGCCATCTGGGCGCGGCCGGGCCGGTTCTTGTGGGCGCCGTCAGGGACGGTGCCTCCACCCGTTACCGCGTCACGTCGATCTTGGCGTCGAACAGCAGGTCCGAGGACGAGCCCGCCGCGTACTGGTGCATCTCCACCGCGATGACGTGGTTGCCTGCCGCGCCGGCGCCGACCGGGAGGGTGAGCTGGACCGGAGTCTGCGCCTGCGCCTTGGTGATGTTGGCCGTCGCCTTGCTCGAGAAGCCGACCGCGCCTGAAGGCAGGTTCACTCTGGCGACCTCGACTCCGTCGACGTAGACAACGGCTCCGTCGTCACGCTTGAGGTTCAGGGTGACGCCGGTGGCCGCGTTGCCGGCCGGAACGGTGTACCCACCACGGAAGTAGTACGTGTACCGTCCGGTGGCCCGGGGAACGACGGTGTTCTGGACGGAGTTGAAGCCGAGTGCGCCGGCGCCGGTCGCCCACGACGAGTCGTCGAAGCCGCCGGCCCGCCACGCGGTCCCCTGGTCGGGTCCGGAGGCCAGGTACTTCCAGCTGGCGCCGAAGCTGAGGACCGTCTGGCTCCCGCCACCGCCGCCGCCTCCCGCGACGGAGTTCGCCGCCCCCGGGGTGCCGTTGGCTGCCGTGCTGGCCGCCCAGCTGGCCGCCTGGCTGTTGTCGGAGGCTGCGTCCGTCAGCTCCAGGGAGGGCCCACCACCGTTGGTGCTGGGCGCCCACGCCGGGCTGTAGGGCACGGTGTCGACCGTGCGAGCGCCCGCCGTGATCGACACAGTCTCGCCAGCCGGGTCCAGGGCGCCCGGGTACTGGCCCAACATGATGTTGTCGCCGCCGTATGCCGTCTTGAACGCCGCGTCGTTCTTGACCCACGTCGCGTAGCTCTTGGCGGGGATGACCGAGCCGGGGTCAGCCCCGGGCTTGTTCGCGGAGTTGACGCCATTCATCGCCCAGCCGGACATGTCGACCGCGGTGGTCGAAGGGTTGTAGACCTCGAGGTACTCGGCGCCCCCGGAGCCAGGCTTGTACTGGATCTCGTTGATGACAACGTCCGCTGTCGCGCTCTGCGATGTCGGGATCTCAGTGGCGCTGGTGTGTGCCGCGATCTGCTGGCGTCGCTCGTTGACGCCGTCGACGACCTTGTTGCGGCCGGTCGCCAGGTTCGGGCCGCTCCACTTGGCCTTGTCCAAGTTGATGTCCGACTCGGTGCCGGCGGTCAGCAGCTCGAAGCGCTGGACGAGCTGGTCGGTCGTGAGGAACTGGTCGTGCAACGACCGCACCCGCCGGTAGTGCATGGCCCGGAAGTCGGTCAGGTCATACAGCGACTGCCACAGCTTCGAGCTGCTGGTCGACGGGAAGACGAAGTCACCCTTGGTGTCGGTTCCGGCGCTGAAGATGCCGTCCAGGTCCCACGAGAAGATCTGCCAGCGCCCGGTATCCGGGTTCTTGGCGATGTTGTAGTTCTTGCCACCGGAGTCCCAGTGCCGCATCGCGACCGTCAGCGCCGTGTAGTTGGCGACCTGGCTCAGGTCGAAGTTGGCGCGCATCCAGGCCTGCTTGGCTGGCGAGTTCGGCGCCGCCAGCTGCTGGGTCAGCGCCCAGATGTCGGTGTAGTCGCCGTCGTCCGGGTTCTTCTTGTCCAGGTCACCCGACGCCACCAGCTGCGCAACCGTCGAGTAGGTCCGCAAACCGCCGGCCTCGACCTTGTAGAAGGCCGCGTCCTTGTAGCCATGCTGGTCCCGCCACACCCCGTCATAGTTCTCCAGGACGCCGAAGACTCCGAAGAAGTCGCCGTTGCGCTGGATCCGCATGGTCTGGTATGCCGCGGTCTCCTCGCCGGACTGACCGATCATCTCCCAGCCCAGGCGGGGACGCGGGATGGCCTCGTTCTGCAGGTCGAACCCCTTGACCGGGTACGGGAAGGAGGGCAGCGAGAAGAAGTAGCCCGAAGGCAGCTCGACGTCCCACTTGGCCTTGGGGTCACTGCAGCTGGTGTGGCCCTTGATGTGCATGGCGCCACCGTCGAGGACCTTGCCGTCCCACGCAAAGGTCGCGTTGGCGTCGACACCGTCGCAGCGGTGGTTGGTGATCATGTCGTTGTAGACGTTGTCGGGCATGAACCACTGCAGGACCGGGAACTTGGCCTGGTCCAGCTCGGGGTCCTTGACGACGACACCGTCGTAGGGACGCGAGTCGCCAGGGGCCGGGTAGGACCCGGTCCGCCCGGGCCGGCTCGCCGCAATCTTGTAGCGGACGAGCTGACCCGCCCCGGCACCGGCCGGGACGGTGCCCTCGTAGACGCCGTCGTTGTTTCCGTCGGACATGGGGGTCTGCTGGTCGGCACCGTACATGATCTTGTAAGTCAGGGTGAGCGTGGAGCCGACCGGCGCGGTTGCGGACACCGTCACAGGCTGACCGGCCACGGGCTGCGCGGGGTTCGCGGTGACGTTCTTGACGTCGATGGGGGCGGCCGAGTTGGCGGCCCGCGGGGTGCCGTATGCCGCGGCGCTGGAGTGCCAGTTGGCGGCCAGCGCGTTGTCCTGGGACCAGTCGTTGTCGTCGAACTCGAGCGAGGGACCGGAGCCGTCCGGAGCGACCGGCCAGGGGTCGGCGTCGTCGTAGCTGACGTCATCGATCGTGGCGGCCGCGGCGTTGACGAGCTTCACCTGTTCGCCGCCGTTGGACAGGCTCGTGCTCGTGCCCGCCCACGAGAAGTCGGCGTCGAAGCCGTACTTCTGGTTGAACAGCGCCGGGTCGGACGTGCCGACGATCCGCCCACCTGCCGGAATGGTCGTGCCAGCGGGCAGCTTGGCGTCTCCCGCGAGGGTGATACCGGCGGCGAACGACCAGCCGCTCACGTCGACCGACGCGCCGCCCTTGTTGGTCAGCTCGATGAACTCGAGGTTGATGAACGGGTTTCCCGCGTCCTCGGGCGCGTGGTACATGATCTCCGAGATGACGATGTCGGTCTCGGCGGCTGCGGCCGATGGTGCGGTGACAATTGCCGGCACCGTCAGTGCCGCACACGTCAGCGCAACCGCGGCCAGCCCGGGGTAACCCCTGTGCCGGTGCATATGAGGTTGCTTTCTGTAGATTGTCCGGATTGCCTTATCCGCGAAGGCAGCAGGCTGACGACAGAATGACACCGGTCCGACCACATCGTTCGTGGTTCGAGCGAAACTGCGCCGTCTCCGCCGTCACTGGCGACGGCATTACGGGCGGGATCCGGTCAAGCAGGACAACCTGGGCTTCCGGCGATGACCTGTCTTTCGCCGCGACCGGCGCACGCGGCCTGCCCTCAGCCGGTGATCGGCACCAAGGCGACGAGCACTCCCCACGTGACTGGCGCCGCGAGAATGAGCGAGTCCAGCCGGTCCAGAATGCCGCCGTGGCCGGGCAGGATGTGCGACATGTCCTTGATCTGTAGGTCACGCTTGATCGTCGACTCGATGAGGTCGCCGATTGTCGCGGCGATCGCGACGACCACTCCGAGGGCGAGCCCGACCCACCAGACGCCGCCGAGGGCGTAGACGACGCACACGACGCCGACGATGACGCAGAACCCGACCGACCCGGCGAACCCTTCCCAGGACTTCTTCGGGCTGATCTTGGGGGCCATGGGGTGCCGGCCGATAAGGACGCCCACGGCATACCCGCCGATGTCGCTGGCGACCGTGACCGCGAGGAAAGTGAAGACCCGCCAGGCCCCGTCCGGTGGGGCCAGCATGAGCATCGAGAACCCTGCGATGAGCCCCGGGTAGGCCGCGACGAAGAACCCGCTGACGACGTCGGCAGCCGCCCCCCGCGCGCCGTCCGAGCCGCGCCACAGCAGGATCAGCACGCACGTCAGGGCGAACGTGACCAGCAGCGCCTCGCTGCCAGCGAAGAACGCGGACGTGAGCATCGCGACCGTGCCGAGGACGGCGGGGATGAGGGGGACCTTGACGTGTATGTGCTTGAGCGCTTGGACCAGCTCCCAAACCCCGACGCAAACCGCAGCGGTCGCCAGGAGGATGAACAGCTCGCGGCGCCAGAACAGGCAGAGGACGACGAACAGGCCCAGCAGCAGTCCCACACCGATGGCTGCGGGCAGGTTGCGCCCGGCCCGGGAGGCCTTGGCGGGCGCCGCGTTGGTGGACACTGGCCCGTCGACCTGGCGACGCTCGTGCGCTCCGCCGTTGACGCCGAGAGCCGGGATGACGTCGCGGGCAGTGTCGTCGGGGGTGGTCACGGGGGCACGTCCCTCCTCGAGGGCTCAGACCTCGAGCAGCTCGGCTTCCTTGCCTTTGAGCAAGTGGTCGACCGTCTCGACGTACTTCTTGGTCAAGCTCTCCAGCTCCTTCTCTGCGCGCCCCCCGTCGTCTTCGCCGACATCGCCGTCACGCACGAGATGCTCGAGGTCGGTCTTGGCCCGGCGCCGGACGTTGCGGATGGAGACGCGGGCCTCCTCGGCCTTGTGGTGGGCCAGCTTGATGTAGTCGCGGCGGCGTTCCTCGGTGAGGTACGGCAGGATGCATCGGATGACGACGCC
>JBIOUP010000040.1:0-2766 GCA_044867305.1 Dermatophilaceae bacterium | reverse complement strand
TCCACCTGGGCGGCCATCTGCAACGAGCTGTGCTACCGGGTCAGCCAGCTGTTCCCGCAGTACTTCATCCCGGCCGCGATGCTGCCCCAGTCCCCGGGAGTCGATCCAGCTACCTGCCTGCCCGAGCTGGTGCGCTGCGTCGAGGAGTACGGCAACGTCGCCGTCAACCTGAACCCGGACCCGTCGGGTGGGCACTGGACCGCGCCGCCGCTCACCGACCGGTCCTGGTACCCGATCTACGACAAGCTCGTCGAGTACGACATCCCGGCCATGATCCACGTGTCGACAAGCGACAACGCCGCCTTCCACACGACCGGTGCGCATTACCTCAACGCCGACACGACCGCAGTCATGCAGCTCATCCAAGGTGACCTGTTCGCCGACTTCCCCACCTTGCGGTTGGTCATCCCGCACGGAGGCGGCGCGGTGCCCTACCACTGGGGCCGGTTCCGTGGGCTCGCGCAGGCGCTGAACAAGCGCCCGCTCACCGAGCACATCCTGGGCAACGTCTACTTCGACACCTGCGTCTACCACCAGCCGGGCATCGACCTGCTCACCACGGTCATCCCGGTCGAGAACATCCTGTTCGCCTCGGAGATGATCGGCGCGGTCCGCGATATCGACCCGACAACCGGCCACTACTACGACGACACCAAGCGCTACATCGAGGCGTCGACCATCCTCAAGCCCGAGGAGAAGGAGCAGGTCTACCAAGCCAACGCCCGCCGGGTCTATCCCCGTCTCGACCAGGCACTGAGCGCGCAGGGCCGCTAGCCACCAGCGACTCGAGACCACACCGAAGGAGCAGCATGGCCCTCAACGACCTCGGCATCGTCAGGCGCACCATCGTGCGCGCCGACCAGGGCGCGGTGTCCGAGCTGGCGCAGTTCGGCGTGGCCACGATCCATGAGGCGATGGGCCGGGTCGGGTTGATGAAGAACTACCTGCGCCCGATCTACCCGGCTGCCCGCATCTGCGCCCCCGCGGTCACCGTCCTGCTGCAGCCCGGGGACAACTGGATGTTGCATGTGGCCGCCGAGCAGCTGCAGGAGGGCGACGTCGTGGTCGCCGGGTGCACCAGCGACTGCGAGGACGGCTTCTTCGGCGAGCTGCTGGCCACCTCGTTCCGGGCCCGGGGCGGTAGGGGCCTGGTCATCGACGGGGGCGTCCGCGACGTCGGCGACCTGACCCAGATGGACTTTCCGGTCTTCAGCCGAGCGGTCAACGCGAAGGGCACCGTCAAGGCCACCCTGGGCTCGGTCAACATCCCGGTGGTCTGCGCGGGCGCGCGGGTCAACCCCGGCGACGTCGTCGTCGCCGATATCGACGGCGTCGTCGTCGTGCCCGCAGGGCTGGCCGGCGATGTGGCCAAAGCCGCGGCCGCCCGCGAGGCGAACGAAGCCGGCAAGCGCGCCCAGCTGGCCTCGGGGGTGCTCGGCCTGGACATGTACTCGATGCGCGAGCCGCTCGCGGCGGCCGGCCTGGCCTACCTGGACTGACCCGATGGCACCTGGGCGCGACCCAACCCGATGGCGAGTGGGCCTCGTCGGTTACGGCGAGGTCGGCAAGATCCTCGCCGAGGACCTGCGCGCCAGGGGGGTCAGCGTCTGTGCCTTCGACCGCAAGCTCGACGCGCCACCAGACACGCCAGATCGCTCGGCCGGCGCGGCGATGCGTGTCCACGCCGAGCACCACGGGGTCGTTCTCGCGTCCGGGCCTGTCGAGCTGGCCACCGGGGCTGAGCTCATCGTGTCCGCGGTCACCGCCAACCAGGCCGTCCCGGTCGCATGGGCCTGTGCCCCGGGTATCCGGCCCCGGGCATTCTTCCTCGACCTCAACTCCTCCTCGCCCGGGGCGAAGACCCGGGCTGCGGCATTGGTCGACGCCGCGGGCGGGCGGTATGTCGAAGGCGCCGTCATGACCGCGGTTCCTCCGTACCGCAGCGCCGTGCCGTTGCTGCTCGGCGGCCCGCACGCGGCCAGCATCCAGTCGCCTCTCTCCGAGCTGGGCTTTGCGGGCACGGCATACGACGAGCGGCTCGGGGTCGCGTCAGCGACCAAGATGTGCCGCAGCGTGATGATCAAAGGCCTTGAGGCGCTCATCGTGGAGTCCCTCACCTCTGCTCGGGCCTACGGCGTCGAGGACCGCGTCGTCGAGTCGCTCTACGAGACCTTTCCAGGCATCGACTGGGAGAAGCAGGCAGCCTACGTTTTCCAGCGGGTCATCGAGCACGGCCGCCGGCGCAGCGAAGAGGCGTACGAGGTCGCCGAGACTGTCCGCGAGCTGGGCCTGACCCCATGGGCAACCGAGGCGACCGCAGCCCGGCAGGGGTGGGTCGCCGACCTGGCCGACCAGAGCGTGTTCGGGATCCGCGGGACAACCGACTTCGCGCAGTCACCTGACTGGCGGACCGAGGCCGACCGCATCCTGGCCCGAGTCCGTCCGCCGAGCGAGGAGTGAGCGGATGCCCTTCGAGAAGACGCCTGGCTGGCTGGACTGGTATGCCGGTCCGTCGACGCCGCGGTTCGCTCCGCCTGCCGGAGCGGTCGACGCGCACTGCCACGTCTTCGGGCCGGGAGCGGAGTTCCCGTTCGCCCCCGAACGCAAGTACACCCCCTGCGACGCGTCCAAGGACCAGCTGTTCGCGCTGCGTGACCACCTCGGGTTCGACCGGAACGTCATCGTGCAGGCCACCTGCCACGGCGCCGACAACCGGGCCATGGTCGACGCGGTGCGGCACGCCGCGGGCAAGGCCCGTGGCATCGC
>JBIOUP010000039.1:0-11129 GCA_044867305.1 Dermatophilaceae bacterium | reverse complement strand
AGCCGGTGCCCGTCGGGTCCCCACACTGCAGCACCCAGATGCCCTCTGAATCGCCGGTGAGGCGGTGGCACGGGCTGGGGGCCCAGTAGCTCTCCTTGGCGAGCAGGTTGAAAGACGCCACTGTCGCCGGAGCCTTGGTGCCGTCCAGCTCCACGGTGATGTCGCCGCAGTTGGTCTTGATCGTCGCGATGAAGGTCTTGCCACGAGCCGACTCGGGGTCGGGGGCGCTGGTCATCCGCTTGGTGTCGGTTTGCGGGGGCGGAACCGCAGTGCACCCGGCCAGTGCTGCAGGCGACGGTTCGGGGGTCGACGGACTGGCCGACGCCGTGGACGTGTCGGTGTCCGAGGGTGTCTCGGTCTCCGAGGGAGTGGCCTGGGCGCTGGAGTCGGTCTTCGGCGCCGTGAGGACGTTGGCCAGGACGACGAACCCGACAACGACCACGAGCACGGCAAGCACCGCCAACACCGGCTTGCTGTCCTTGACCGAGACCACGAAACCTCCTTCGGCACCCACCGGCGCCCGCGCGCATCACCGACCGCCCAGTCTAGGGAAGCACCTCGTCAGCAGTGACCGGTAGCCATCGCGGCGCTGTGAGGTCAGAGCGGCCCAACGCGCCTGGATAGGCTCACCACGTGCTCACCCTTGGCTTTCCCGCCGCGGCCTTCGAGACGAACTGCTTCATCCTGGCACCCCAGGCGGGGGAGGAGTGCCTCGTCGTCGACCCCGGAATCGGCGTGGTCGACCAGCTGCGGGAAGTCCTGGCGGAGTTCCGGCTCCGCCCGGGCGCGGTCCTGCTCACGCATGGTCATCTGGACCACGTCTTCTCCGTGACGCCGGTGTGCGCGAGTGGCGGCGTCGCGGCATACATCCACACCGAGGACCGCGAGCGGCTCAAGGACCCCTTTGGTGGCCTGGAACCAATGATGATGTACATGTTCGAGCGTGAGTTCGGGCCCAAGTCGTCCTGGCAAGAGCCCGACGACGTGCTCGAGCTCGGTGCCGACACGACCATCACCATCGCGGGCATGACCATGGGCACCATCCATGCGCCTGGGCACACGGCCGGGTCGGTCATGTTTGGCTTCGACGACATCCCGGATGGGATCAACGCCGAGGTGGCTACGACGCTGGTCGCCGGTGACGTCCTGTTCGCCGGATCCATCGGTCGGTGCGATCTGCCTGGCGGCGACGAGGCCACCATGATGCGTTCGCTCCGTGACGTCATCCTGCCGATGCCCGACGACCGGCTGGTGCTGCCTGGCCACGGCCCGCTCACGACCATCGGTATCGAGCGGGGCAACAACCCGTTCCTGCGCAACCTGCGCTAGCCCAGCCACCTCATAACTCAAGGAGTTGTTGTTGGCTCCATGATGCATCGTTGAGGATACGAAAGGTCCACGAGTTTGCAGTCTGAGCGCGCGAGAATCACGCCCATCAGCGGCTTCCCGGAGTTCCTGCCCGCCGAGCGGATCGTGGAGCAGCACTTCCTGGACGTCATCCGCGAGACGTTCGAGCTGCACGGGTTCGCCTCCATCGAGACCCGGGCCCTCGAACCGGTCGAGCGGCTGGTCGGCACAGGGGGGGACACCGACAAGGAGATCTACGCCGTCACCCGCCTCACCCGCGACCCCGGCGGCACGGCCGAACCGCAGCTCGGGCTGCACTTCGACCTCACCGTGCCGTTTGCGCGGTACACCCTCGAAAACGCCGGGCGGCTGGCCTTTCCGTTCCGCCGCTACCAGATCCAGCGCGTCTGGCGCGGCGAGCGGCCCCAGGAGGGGCGCTACCGGGAGTTCACCCAGTGCGACATCGACGTCGTCGACGTCGGCACGCTCGCCCCGCACTTCGAGGCCGAGATGCCTCTCGTGGTCGCGGACGCCTTCGCCAGGCTGCCCATGGGGCCGTTCACCATCCAGGTCAACAACCGCAAGATCCCCGAGGGCTTCTATTCCGGGATCGGGCTGACCGACATCCCCGCCACCTTGCGGGTCATCGACAAGCTGGACAAGGTCGGGGCCGACACCGTCCGGGCCATGCTGGTGGACACCGGCGCGACGGCGCAGCAGGCCGACCAGTGCCTGGCCCTCGCCGCGATCCGCACCAGCGACCTCGGCTTCCTCGATCAGGTGCGGGCGCTCGGCGTCCGCAACCCGACCCTCGAGGAGGGCCTGGGCGCTCTCGAGGCGGTCATCGCCGCCGGCCAGGCGAGCGCCCCCGGCATACTCGTGGCCGACCTCAAGATCGCCCGCGGGCTGGACTACTACACCGGCACGGTCTACGAAACCCAGCTGGTCGGGTACGAGTCGTGGGGCTCGTTCTGCTCCGGCGGGCGCTACGACGCCCTCGCCAGCGACGGGCGCACGAGCTACCCAGGCGTGGGCATCTCGATCGGACTGTCGCGCATCCTCGGGCTGCTGCTGGGCAAGGGCCTCGTGGGCGCGAGCCGCAGCACGCCTGCGTGCGCGTTGGTCGCGGTCAACTCCGAGCCCGACCGGCCCCGGTCGCAAGCGGTTGCGACCGCGTTGCGGGCCCGCGGCATCCCGTGCGAGGTCGCCCCCTCAGCGAGCAGGTTCGGCAAACAGATTCGGTATGCCGAGCGGCGGGGTATGCCGTTCGTCTGGTTCGCGGGGGCTGGGGACGATGGCTCGGACCAGGTCAAAGACATCCGCTCCGGTGAGCAGGTTCCTGCCGACGCGTCGTCCTGGGCTCCACCGCCAGAGGACCTGCGCCCCACGGTTCGCCGGGTGCAGGCTTGACGCGGTAGAGGAACCCAAGGGCTGTTTCCGCCGCTTCCGAAGCAACCCAATCGGCTACCTTCACGGGCCGGCTAGGGCACCCCCAGCTCCGTCGGAAGCCGGAGCCCGCAGCGGCGCAGCTCCAGGACGGCCAGCTGCTGGATGACGTCCGGATCGTGTCGTCTCCAGGCCCCAGCCGGGTCGTCGCTGACTCGGGCGAGCTTGGCCATGGGCTGACGCGACATGGCCCGCAGCGCGAACAGGTCAAGGTCAGCCTGCGCATCGACGAAGCGCTTGGCCGCGGTGGCGCGGCGGACGAAGCGGATGCGCGCTACGGCCCAGATCGCGACGACAACAAGGATCGGCACGAGCGCGATCGTCAGCCCAAGGACCAGCGACACGCGGTCGACGGCGACTCCGAGGTCGGTGCCGACGTTGGCCACGGACGTACCGGCCTGGGCCGCCTCGTCGAAGGCTCCCTGCAGCTCGTCGCCCACCAGGGGCACGCCCTGCACCGCGTCCGCGGCCGTGGTCATGCTCTGGTTCAGCGCGTCGCCGTTCTCGCGCAGCCGATCGGCCGGGGCCCGCAGCGCGAGCGCCGCGTCATGGGTTGCCCGGCCGGCATACGCCCAGATCGACACCCAAGCCAGGACGAGGATGTCGGTGAGGACCTGCGCGGTTCGGCGCCCGGTGTAGTCGGAGTAGAGCTTCATCGGCGGCCTCCGGTCAGGATCGGTAGCTCGGGCCCGAGACTACGTCCGCCCTTCCCGCCCTGAGGCCCGGTGCTCGACAGCGGGTGCTCGCCACGCCCTGCCCCTAGAATCGGCCTCGGCCCATGCAGGGCCACCGAGAGCCGGTGCGAACCCGGTGCCACCCGGGCGACGCGAGGAGGGCAAACGCATGAGGGTCGGCATTCCCCGCGAGGTCAAGGACAACGAGTTCCGGGTGGCCATCACACCGGTCGGGGTGCATGAGCTGATCAAGCACGGCCATCAGGTGCTCATCGAGAAAGGCGCCGGCCTGGGGTCCTCGATCACCGACGCGGACTACGTCGAAGAGGGCGCGAGGATGATCGACACCGCAGACGAGGTCTGGGGTGACGCCGAGATGGTCCTCAAGGTCAAAGAGCCAGTGGCACAGGAGTACCACCGGCTGCGGGAGGACCTCGTCCTCTTCACCTACCTGCACCTGGCTGCCGACCGGGCGCAGACCGAGGCACTCCTCGCGGCAGGGACGACAGCGATCGCCTACGAGACGGTTCAGCTGCCGACCGGGATGCTGCCGCTGCTCTACCCGATGTCCGAGGTGGCCGGCTGCCTGGCGCCACAGGTCGGCGCCCACGCGTTGATGAAGGCCCAGGGCGGGCGCGGAGTGCTCATGGGTGGGGTCGGCGGCGTCTCGAGCGCCAAGGTCGTCGTCCTGGGCGGTGGGGTCGCCGGCCAGAACGCCGCGAACATCGCCCTGGGCATGGGCGCGGACGTCACCATCCTGGACACGGACCTGGACAAGCTGCGGATGATCTTCTGGCGCTGGCAGAACCGCATCAAGCAGCTGTACTCCTCGACCCTCGCGGTGCGGCGCCAGGTCCTCGATGCCGACATGGTGATCGGTTCGGTCCTCATCCCCGGCGCCAAGGCCCCCAAGCTGGTCACCAACGAGATGGTCGCCAAGATGAAGCCGGGCTCGGTGCTCGTGGACATCGCGGTCGACCAGGGCGGCTGCTTCGAGGACACCCGTCCGACGACCCACTCGGACCCGATCTTCCGGGTGCACAACTCGACGTTCTACTGCGTGGCGAACATGCCCGGCGCCGTGCCCAACACGTCGACGTACGCCCTCACCAACGCCACGCTCACGTATGCCGTGGCCCTCGCCGACCGCGGGTGGCGCCCGGCCCTGCGCTCGGACCCCGCGCTCGCGCTGGGCCTGAACACCCACCACGGCGTCGTCACCTACCCAGGCGTCGCCGACGCGTTCGGGATGGACTGCACGCCGACCGACGCGGTCCTGGCCTGAGCAGGCGTCCGAGCACGCAGGCGGCGCTGCCGCCGCGGACCCCGCTTGCTCGGGAGGCCCGGGGGTGGCTGGACCACCTTGCGGTGGAGCGGGGCGCCTCGGCCAACACCCTCGCGGCATACCGGCGCGACCTGGACCGCTACCTGGCCTTCCTGCAGAGCAAGGGAGTCAGCGAGCCCAAGCAGGTGCACGAAGGCCTGGTCACGGACTTCCTCGCCACGCTGCGCGAAGGCAGCGCTGAGCATCCCCCGATGGCCGCATCCTCCTCGGCGCGGACCCTCGTCGCGGTGCGTGGCTTGCACCGCTTCCTTGCCCTGGAGGGTGTCGTCAACGCCGACCCCGCTGCCGCAGTGCGCCCGCCCAAGCCGCCGCTGCGTCTACCGAAGGCGATCTCTGTCGACGAGGTGGAGCGCCTGCTGGAGGCAGCACTGGTCGGCGACACGCCTCTGGCGCTGCGGGACCGGGCCCTGTTCGAGCTGCTCTACGGGGCCGGCGCGCGCATCTCCGAGGCCGTCGGCCTGGACGTCGACGACATCGACCTGGACAGTGGCTCGAGTGGCTCGGTGCGCCTGTTCGGTAAGGGCTCCAAGGAGCGGGTCGTGCCGGTGGGCCGGTACGCCAGGGAGGCGGTCACGGCATACCTCGTGCGGGGCCGCCCGACACTGGCGGCCAACGGAAGGGGCACCGCGGCCCTGCTGCTCGGCCAGCGCGGCGCGCGACTGTCCCGCCAAAGTGCCTGGGTGGCCCTGCGAGACGCCGCCGAGCGAGCCGGCCTGGGTGGGCACGTCTCGCCGCACACGTTGCGCCACTCCTTCGCCACCCACCTGCTCGACGGCGGGGCGGACGTGCGCGTGGTCCAGGAGCTGCTCGGGCACGCCTCGGTGACGACGACCCAGGTCTACACGCTCGTCACGGTCCAGCGGCTGCGCGAGGTGTATGCCGGGGCTCACCCGCGGGCGCGCTGATAGGGTCGCAGGGATCAGCCCGCGGCTGACGGACCGCTCGAGCGTACGGAAGTGACACATCTGTGAGCGCAGACGTGAACCTGACCACCGACGACGCGGCACTGCCAGGCATCGACGCGGCCGGCGTGATCGGCCCGACCGGGCGCCCACTCCCGGCGTTTCCTGACCCGCCTGCGCTCACCGAACACGGCCCGGCCCGGGTCATCGCGATGTGCAACCAGAAGGGCGGCGTGGGCAAGACCACGACGACGATCAACCTCGGCGCCGCCATGGCCGAGCTCGGCCGCAGGGTCCTGCTCGTCGACTTCGACCCCCAGGGTGCGCTGTCGGTCGGCCTGGGCGTGCGCACCCACGGTCTGGACGTGACCATCTACAACCTGCTGGTCGACGCCGGCCACCACGTCCGCGAGGTCATCCTGCCCACCCGCACCGAGGGACTGGATCTCGTCCCGGCCAACATCGACCTGTCCGCAGCGGAGGTGCAGCTGGTGGGCGAGGTGGCCCGTGAGCAGGTTCTCTCTCGGGTGCTGCGCCCGGTGCTCGACGACTACGACGTCGTCCTCATCGACTGCCAGCCTTCCCTGGGGCTGCTCACCGTCAACGCGCTGACCGCCTCCCACGGGGTCGTCATCCCGCTGGAGTGCGAGTTCTTCGCCATGCGTGGGGTGGCCCTGTTGGTCGAGACGATCGAGAAGATCACCGACCGGCTCAACCCCCGGCTGCAGATCGACGGCATCCTGGCCACCATGTACGACGGACGCACCCTGTACAGCCGGGAGGTCGTCAAGTCCGTCGTCGACCACTTCGGCGACCGGGTGTTCCACACCGTGATCACCCGCACGGTGAAGTTCCCCGACGCGACGCTCGCCGCCGAGCCCATCACCTCCTACGCGCCCGCACACGTCGCGGCCACGGCATACCGTCAGCTGGCCCGCGAGCTCATCGCCCGTGGCGACGCCGCCTGACACGGCGCGCTCCCCTGGCGCCGGGATCCAGGCACCCGGCGGGGTGCTGACCCGACGCGGCGGGGCGAGCCCCTTCGAGGTGCACCTCGACGTCTACTCGGGTCCGTTCGACCTGCTCCTCGGGCTCATCGCGAAGCACAAGCTCGACATCACCGAGATCGCCCTGGCCCAGGTCACCGACGAGTTCATCGCGCACATCAAGGCCGCCCAGGCGAGCGACGCCGGCCTCGACTTGGCACAAACCTCCGAGTTCCTGCTCGTGGCCGCGACGCTGCTCGACCTCAAGGCCGCTCGCTTGCTCCCGCAGAGCGGGGCGCAGGACGAAGAGGACCTGGCCCTCATCGAGGCGCGTGACTTGCTTTTCGCCCGGCTGTTGCAGTACCGGGCCTTCAAGGACGTCGCGGCCACACTCGAGGATCGGATGGCCAGCGCGAGCCGCATGGTGGCGCGACCGGGCGGCCTGGAGCCGCGGTTCGCCGGGCTGCTGCCCGAGCTGGTCATGGGGATCACCCCCGAGCAGCTGGCCATGATCGCCGGCCGTGCCATGGTCCTCAAGACGCCGCCGGCCATCGGCCTGGAACACCTGCACGCCCCTGGGGTGAGCGTGCGGGACCAAGCCGGGCTGCTGGTCCAGCGGCTGCGTCGCGACCGGTCCTGCTCGTTCCGGTCGCTGGTCGCAGATGCGGACACGACCATCGTCATCGTGGCCCGCTTCCTCGCTTTGCTGGAGCTGTTCAAGGAATCCGCGATCGCCTTCGAGCAGGCCGAACCGCTGGCCGACCTCACCATTCGCTGGACCGGCACCGACGAGGGCGACGTTGGGGTGAGCGACGAGTTCGACGAGCAGTCGGAGGCCGACGCGTTTGCTGATGCCGAGCCGGATGGAGGTCCGCATGACTGACGAGCCGGCCGCACCCGACACGGAGCTGGTGCCCCAGCCGGACCTGGTGGGCCTGGACCTCGACGCGCTTCCCGGCGGCGCCCGCTCGGCCCTCGAGGCGGTCCTCATGGTGGTCGACGAGCCGGTGGCGGAGCTGGCTCTCGCCGCCGCGCTCGAGCTGCCGGTGGAGCAGGTGGTCGCCCTGCTCGAGGACCTCGAACGCGAGTATGCCGGTGCGCAAAGGGGATTCACGCTGCGCTCGATGGGCGGGGGTTGGCGCATGTACAGCAGGTCCGACTACGCAGCCGTCGTCGAGAAGTTCCTCTTGGACGGCCAGCAGGCCCGGCTCACCCAGGCGTCGCTGGAGACCCTCGCGGTGATCGCCTACCGACAGCCCGTGTCGAGGGCCCGGGTAGGCGCGGTGCGCGGGGTCAACGTCGACGGAGTGGTGCGCACCCTCATGTCGCGCGGTCTGGTGGAGGAGGTCGGCCAGGGCGAGGCTGGCGCGATCCTCTACGGCACGACGCCGTACTTCCTGCAGCGCCTCGGCATCGGCTCGCTCGACGAGCTGCCACCGCTCGCGCCCTACCTGCCGGACGTCGACGTGCTGGACGAGATCGCCGAGAGCGGGCGCGGGTAAGCGCTCGGGCTAGGCATGCCGAGCACATCCAGGCACCCAGGCTCCCGTGCGTGAGCACCCAGGCGCCCGTGCATAGGAGCACGTCCTGTCGACACGCCGCTGCGGGAGCGCCCGCTTGAGCACAATTGCTGATTTTGTTGGTTATCGTGCAGGTGTCGCTCCGAAACATCCCCGTTGAGAGAGGACGACATGGCTGAGTGGGCAGCAGACGTCAAAGCGATCGCCCCTGACGCGGACGACCGGGCCATCGAGGGCATCGTCAAGCACTGCGGAATCTCCCTGCAGAAGCGGGACTCCTCGCTGGTCTCCTTCTCGGACAAAGGGGAGCTGGCGACCGTGCGCGACAGCTTCCTCAAGAAGAAGCTCGGGCTTACTGCTTCTGACGCCGACCTTGACGCGGCGATCGCTGAGGTCGGACAGAAGCTGCAGGGCACCCGAAACAAGAATCGGGTGACGGTGTACTACCTGCTCGCGCAGAAGTTCGACAAGCTCGACCAGTTCCGCTGACCACGCCTTACCGCGAAGAAGAGGAACCGTTACGCGCCAGGGGAGCTCCCGTAGTGGCGCGGGTTCTCAGAGTTCTTGTCGCGTTGATCGCCATCGGCAGTGTTGCGTGGACCTATGCCGACGCGGCGTCCCGCGGGCCGACCAACCCCTTCAACATCCTCGGCTTCTTCACCATCCAGTCGAATCTCATTCTGGCCATCGCCTATCTGCTCACCTCGCTTCTTGGTCCGGGCGGCTGGTGGACGCCTCAGCGGCGTACCCTGCTGAGAGGGTGCGCGACGACGTACATCACCATCGTCGGGCTCGTGTACCACACGCTGCTCAGCCCGCTGAATGCCCAAGGCGGCATCGCCGTCCCGCTGGCGAACTTCGCCTTGCACACGCTGACTCCGGCATATGCGGTGCTCGACTGGGTCATCGTCACCGACCGCACCGTGATGCCCTACCGCCAGATCTGGCTGGTGCTGTGCTATCCGGCCATCTGGCTGCTCGTCGTGTTGATCAGAGGCCGCACCGACGGTTGGGTTCCGTATCCCTTCCTCGAGCCTGACAAGGGTTACTCAGTGGTGACCGGCTACCTTGTTGGCATCCTGGTCGCGATGAGCCTGGTCGGGTGGCTGATCTTCTGGGTGACGCATTGGCGGCATCCCACGCGAGGAGGGCAGCCACGCGCCGCGCGATCGGCGAACTAGGCGCGACAAGCGGCGGCGGGCGAAGGCGCACTCTCTCGCGGCCGGCCGGCCGCCGCATCGCCGAGGGCAACGAGCCGTCGCGTAGTCTGACCCGCGTGGTGCGTCGCACACGAGCCAATCCCGTTCCCCGAGCCTCCGGTTCGCCCCGCAGAGGCGCTGGCCGCCCACCGGCCGGGCACCGGAAGCCCACCGCTCGCAGCGCCTCCGCCCCGGCAGCTGGTCCCGACCCCGCCAACGTGCACGACCCGGACGGCATCCGGCTGCAGAAGCTGCTTGCCGGTGCCGGGCTCGGCTCGCGGCGCAGCTGCGAGGGCCTCATCACCGCCGGACGGGTGAGCGTCGACGGTCACGTCGTCACTGAGCTTGGCGTGCGGGTCGACCCGGTCCATCAGGTGGTCCACGTCGACGGAGAGCGTGTCCAGCTCGACGAGACCCGCATCTACCTCGCCTTCAACAAGCCGCTCGGGGTCGTGTCGACCATGAGCGACGAGCGAGGGCGCCCCAGTCTCGCCAACTTCGTCGGCAACCGACCCGAGCGGCTCTTCCATGTCGGCCGGCTCGACATCGACACCGAGGGACTGCTGCTGCTCACCAACGACGGCGAGCTGGCAAACCGGCTTGCGCACCCGGCATACGAGGTGCGCAAGACCTACGTCGCCCAGGTTCCCGGCCCGGTGGCGCGGGATCTCGGCCGCCGGCTGCGCGCCGGTGTGGCGCTGGAGGAAGGCGTGGTCGCGGTCGACTCGTTCAAGGTCATCGACTCCGCGCCGGGCAAGGCCCTCGTCGAAGTCGTCCTGCACGAAGGGCGCAAGCACGTCGTCCGGCGGCTGCTCGCGACCGCCGGGCACCCGGTGCAAGCCCTCGTGCGCACCCAGGTCGGCCCGATCGAGATGGGCACGCTCGGCACTGGGAAGACGCGACGGCTCACCCGGGAGGAGGTCGGCAAGCTGTATGCCGCCACGGGCTTGTGACCCGCTGCCACGGCATACCGCTCACTTCGGCTGAGCCGCTCGTCCCCGCCTCGCGACAGCCCGCAGGCTTTGGCCGGCCAACAGCAGCGCGACCGCGGCGGCGAGGATGGCTGCTACCGCTACTCCGGTGCCGGGCAGAGAAGCGCCCTCTGAACCGCCAGGACCGGCCGGCGGCTCGGCCGCGACGACGGCTGGCGTCCCGGCCGGGCCAGAGGACGCCGTCTGGTTGGGTGACGGCGACGTGCTCGGTGTGGGTGTTGGAGTGGGCGTAGGCGTTTGCAGCGGCACGGTGACGACGGCGTAGTTGTTCGTGCTGACCTCGTCGAGGGCGGCCGAACCGACCGATGCCCCGTTGTCGATCCTGGTCATCGCCGGGTCCGGTTGGACCGTGATGACAGCCCGTGCGGTGCCGCCCACCGGCACGGCGCCGACCTCGCACGTCACCACGTCAACGTCTTCGGGTCGGGTCAGCTCACACGCCGGTCCACCCTGGACCTGCGCCGAGACCAAGGTCAGCCCGGGGGTCAGGGAGTCACTGACGACGAGGCCTGGAGCGTCCTGAGGCCCGTTGTTGACGACGTCGAGGGCGAACCGCAGTGGCTGTCCGGCGACCGGGTTGGGGGTGAGGACGCTCTTGGTGATCGCGGTGTCGGCGACCACGAGGGCCGTGACGGTCGCCGAGGCGGTGTTCGTCGTCGGGTCCGGGTCCGCCGTGGGTGAGCTGACCACCGCCGTGTTGGTGACCTGTCCAGGCTCC
>JBIOUP010000038.1:0-6141 GCA_044867305.1 Dermatophilaceae bacterium | reverse complement strand
ACAGCGCCGCTGCACGCGCAACAGCGTCATCCTCATAGGCGAGCTGGAAGCGGATCCGGACGCGAGCGTCCGCCGGATCGTGGGTCACCGTCGCGTCGGTCAGGGAGGCCTGCGCTGCGCCCGGCTGCTCGGAACTCGTCACCCGAGCCTCGCCCGGCGGTAGTGGGTGCCTCGTCTAGCGTCGACAGACCCGAGGAGTCCCTGGCGGTTCAAGGACCACCAAATTCCCGATTGTTCACCGGATCCGGTGGTCATCAGGGGAATTCGGTGGTTGTCGGCCTGGGACTGCCGGGACTACTGAGGCTGGTGTCAAGCCGACTCGGCCGGCCCGAGTGTGCAGCGCGCCATAGGCCGCGGCCTCGAAGTCGTGGAAGGCGCGCAACCCGCCGGTTCACACGTTGAAGCGGAACTCGACGACGTCGCCGTCGCGCATGACGTAGTCCTTGCCCTCCATCCGGACCCGCCCAGCCGCCCGAGCAGCCGCCATCGAGCCGGCCGCGTCGAGCTCGTCGAACGAGACGATCTCGGCCTTGATGAACCCGCGCTGGAAGTCGGTGTGGATCACGCCGGCTGCCTGGGGGGCGGTCCAGCCCTGGCCGATCGTCCAGGCCCTCGACTCCTTGGGCCCGGCGGTCAGGAAGGTCTGCAGCCCCAGGGTGTGGAACCCCACCTGGGCCAGCTGCTCCAGGCCGGACTGCTTCACCCCGACGGACTCGAGCAGCTCCCCGGCCTCGCCCGGATCGAGCTCGGCAAGGTCGGCCTCCAGCTTGGCGTCGAGGAACACGCAGTCAGCCGGCGAGACCAGCTTCCGCAGCGACGTCTGCAGGACCGAGTCAGCCAGCTGGTCCTCGTCGAGGTTGAATACGTAGATGAACGGCTTGGTGGTGAGCAGCGCCAGCTCCCGCGCCTGGGCAAGGTCGACGCCGTATGCCGGGTGGCCGGCATACAGGGTCTGTCCTGCCTCCAGGCAGCGCTGGGTGGCGAGAGCGTTTGCCAAGGCGGGCTGGTGCTCCTTGTTGATGCGGGCCTGCTTCTCCAGTCGCGGCACGGCCTTCTCCAGGGTCTGCAGGTCGGCCAGGCACAGCTCGGTCTCGATCGTCTCGACGTCGGACGCGGGGCTGAACGCGCCTTCGACGTGCGCCACGTCGTCGTCGCGGAACACGCGCACGACCTGGCAGATCGCGTCGGCCTCGCGAATGTGCGCGAGGAACCGGTTGCCCAGACCCTCCCCCTCGGAGGCGCCTCGGACGATGCCGGCGATGTCGACGAAGGACACGGTCGCCGGCAGGATCCGCGCCGAGGAGAAGATCTCGGCGAGCCGGTCCAGGCGTGGGTCCGGGAGCGGCACGACCCCGACGTTCGGCTCGATCGTCGCGAAGGGATAGTTCGCGGCGACGACACTCGCCTTGGTCAACGCGTTGAAGAGGGTGGACTTGCCGACGTTGGGCAACCCGACGATGCCGATGGTGAGGGCCACAAGGGCGCCAGTCTAGTCAGGGGGGGGTGCGCCAGCTGCACAGCTGCCTCGACAGCGCGACGAGGCGCCCGGTCGAGTCCCAGACCCGCGTGTCCTCTTCCATGAGCCCGCCGGCCACGTTCGCGGTGGTGCCCACGACCTGCAGCCATCCCGGTGCTGGGTGCGCTCGCACGTGCCCGCTGAACTCCAGCGTCGGTGTCCAACCGATCAGGCCCAGGTCGAAAGCGACCGGCGGCAGGGCGTCCAGGGCCCACACGAGCGAGAGCACGTCTGGCTCCCGCCCGTCGGCCAGCCGCAGCCAGGCGCGCATGACCCCTGCCTGCGACGGCTCACCGCGCAGCCACCCCGCGCACGCGGGGTCGAGGCGAAGGTCCACGCGCTCCAACAGCGTCGATGTCAAGGTGTAGTTGATCGTCCGGTAGTTGTTCCGCTCGGGGCTGGCGAGGCACTCCTCGGGTGGCGGCATCGGCGGCGGTGGCTCGGCGCGCACCAGCGGGTCGGCCCGTTCGGTGAGGTCTCCGAAGGTCGCCAAGCCCCGCATCCGCTCGACCGAGCGTCCGTCGACGAGCTGGCGCAGCGCGAACTGCCCGGTCGACATGCTGCGTCCGGCGCGCAGGACCTTGGTGGACACGCTGACCTCGCCCTTGCTCGGCGGCGTGAGGAAGTACGCGCTCAGCGCCAACGGGTCGGGGTGTCGCCCGTCTTCGTCGAGCACCCGGCGCAAGGCCAAAGCTCCCATCGCCATCAGGACACCGCCGTTGACCCCGTTGCCGATCCGCCAGGCGTCGTCGACGTGCCCGAGGGCCAGCGATGGCTCTCCGGTCGGGTTGAGGGCGATCGCGCGGTCGAACTCGTACTGCTTCATGCTGGGAGTCTGTCAGGACAGTGGACGATGAGCCGGCTCGCTCAGGGTAGCCGTCGGGCTGCCACGAACACTCGGCGGAAGGGCAGCACCGTGCCGTGCGGCCCAGGTGGGTAGGCCAGCCTCAGGCGTCGCTTGAGCTCCGCACTGAACGTGCTCCGGTGCGGCTCGGGCAAGGCTTGGAGAGTTGGGGCGGCTGCGGTGCCGCTGACCCACTCGAACACGGGGTCGGGACCTCGCAGGACGTGCAGGTAGGTCGTCTCCCAGGCGTCCACCTCACAGCCCAGCTCCGCGAGAGCCCGCAGGTAGGTGTGCGGGCCGTGCGCGTCCGGGCTGGCCACCTGGTTCGTGTATGCCGCGTACGGTGGTTCTGCGGCAACGTCGCGGTGGAGCGTGTGGCTGGGCTCGGTGAAGTTGCCCGGCACCGAGAAGGCGAACCACCCGCCCGGCGCGACTGTTGCGAGCAGCCGCGGAAGCAGCTCCAGGTGCCGGGGCACCCACTGCAGCGTCGCGTTCGACACCAGCACGTCCACTGGTTCGCCCGGCGTCCACTCGCGCAGATCGTCGACGAAGAAGCTCGCGTCCCGTCCGTAGTCGGCCTGCGCGCGCTCGATCATCTGCGGCGAGGAGTCAATGCCCACCACACGCGCGTCCGGCCATCGCCGTGCCAGCAGCGCGGTGAGATTGCCCGGTCCGCAGCCCAGGTCGACGATGCTCTCCGGATGCTCTGCGTCGACGCGGCTGAGCAGCTCGACGAACGGGCGGCCGCGCTCACCGGCATACCGCAGGTAGCGGTCGGGGTCCCAGACGTGCGCCACGAGCCCTAGCCAACGGCTGTCGGTGGTCGATGGCAAGGTCCTCGCCATGAACGTCCTGACCTTGGCGCTCCTCGGCGCGCTCGTCGGCCTGATCGCCGGTGCGCTGGTTGCCTGGCTGCTGGTCAATGCCCGGTATGCCGCGCGACTGGCCCGCGCGTGCGCCGAACGCGACGTGCTGCGCGAGCGGGTCGCCGACCTCGAGGCAGCTCGCACCGCCGACCTGGAGACTGCTTCGCTCATCGCGCCACTGCATGAGAGCCTCGTGCGGGTCGAGCGGCAGGTGCACGAGCTGGAACGCGACCGCGGCGAGCAGTTCTCAGCGGTTGCGCACGAGCTGGCTCGCGTGCAGTCCAGCACCGACGGGCTGCGCGAGCAGACCGCCAGCCTGGTCGGCTCGCTGCGCTCGTCCTCGGTCCGCGGCACCTGGGGGGAGGTGCAGCTGCGCCGGGTCCTCGAGCACGCGGGGCTGCTGGCCAGGTGCGATTTCGACGCCCAGGTCAGCTCGCGCAACGACCAGGGAGCCGGCGTCCGTCCGGACGTCGTCGTGCACCTGCCCGGAGGCAAGCATCTGGCGGTGGACGCCAAGGCGCCGATGAGCGAGTTCCTGGCTGCGCAGGCCGACGGCATCACCGCCCAGGCTCGGGACCAGCACGTGCGCGCGCATGCGAGAGCGCTGCGCAGCCACATCGACGCCTTGGCCAAGCGCGGGTACTGGACGGCCGTCGACCCGACGCCCGAGATGGTCATCTGCTTCGTACCCGGCGAGGCAGTGCTCGGCGCCGCCCTGGGCGCCGATCCCGAGCTGCACGAGCACGCCATGCGCCTACACGTCGTGCTCGCCTCACCCGCGACGTTGCTGGCGCTGCTGCGCACGGTCGCCTACACCTGGCGTCAAGAAGCCCTTACCGAGGGGGCGCGCGAGCTGCTCGCTCTGGGCCGGCAGCTGTACGAGCGACTGGGGGCGCTCGGACGGCATACCGAGAAGCTCGGCGCCGCCCTGCACCGCTCGATCGAGGCGTACAACGCACTGGTGGGCTCGCTGGAGGGCCGGGTGCTCGTGACGAGCCGGCGGATGAACGAGCTCGGCCTGGCCACCGACCCGGTCCCGAGCCCCCAGGTCGTGAGCGTCGCTCCCCGGCCGCTGACAGCGGTCGAGCTCATCGAGGCGCTCGACTGCGAGGTCGGCCGCCCGCAGCTGTCCGAGCTGATCGAAGGACCCGGCGGCGACAGTGCGGATGAGCGCGCCGGCTGAGACCCCAACGGCGTATCGGCGCGCGTTGAGGGTAAGAGGCAGATGTGCGGACTCGGCGAACCGATCTGGGATCGGACGGCGTCCGCCGCCTCCGCCGGGGAAAGGGCTTCTCCTACGTCGACGCCACCGGGGCACGCCTCGATGAAGCCACGCTGGCGCGAGTGCGGGCGTTGGTCATCCCACCAGCCTGGCGAGACGTCTGGATCTGCCCGTATGCCAACGGCCACATCCAGGCGGTCGGCACTGACGCCGCCGGTCGGCGGCAGTACATCTACCATCCGGACTGGCGCCGGGCCCGCGACAAGGTCAAGCATCAGCAGGTCATCGAGCTGGCCGAGCGCCTGCCCGAGGTGCGACGGGCCATCGCAGCGGACCTGCGCCGCCCGGGCTTGGGTCGGGAGCGGGTCCTCGCGGTGGCGCTACGCCTGCTGGAGGGGGGCATGTTCCGCACCGGCGGTGAGCAGTATGCCGCCAAGCACGGGTCCCGCGGAGTGGCGACGCTGCTGCGTGACCACGTCCGGGTCAAAGGCGACGACGTGTTGTTGCTGTTTCCCTCGAAGTCGGGTCAGCAGCGCCAGGCAGTCCTGCACGACGCTCGTTTGGCCACAGCGGTGCTCGCGCTCAAGCGCAGCTCGGCACCGGGGCGGCGGCTGCTGCAGTACCGCACTGGGCATGGCTGGCACAAGGTGAGCAGCCAGGAGATCCGGGCGGCGTTCCGCGCGCTGGCGGGCCAGCGGCATACCGTCAAGGAGCTGCGCACCTGGGCGGCCACGGTCACCGCCGCCGTCGCACTGGCGCAGCAGGAGGAGCCGACGTCGAAGACGGCGCGCAAGCGTGCTGAGCGAGCCGCGCTGGTCGCCGCCGCCGAGCATTTGGGCAACACGCCTGCCGTCGCCGCCCGCTCGTATGTCGACCCGCGGGTCATCACGACGTTCGAAGCCGGCAGCACCATTGAGCAGCAGTCGTGGCAGCCGACCGCGGCAGACCGAAAGCGCCTGCGGCGCGGCGACATTGCCGCAGTCCGCGACCGGGAGGCTCTCGAGCGCGCGGTGCTGCGCTTGCTGGAGCCCGATCGGCGGGACTAGCGGCTCACTCCCACTTTGAGGTCGCGGCGCAGCTCGTTGGGCAGCGCGAACAACAGACTCTCCTGCGCGGAGACGACCGGCTCGACATCCGAGTAACCTTGGTGTGCAAGACAGCTCAGCACCTCGCTCACCAAAGTCTCCGGCACGCTGGCCCCCGAGGTGACCCCGACGGTGCACACCCCGTCGAACCAGGCCGGGTCGATCTCCGTCGCGTCGTCGACCAGATGGCCGGCCCGGGCCCCGTGCTCAAGGGCCACCTCGACCAGCCGCACCGAGTTGGACGAGTTGCGTGAGCCGACCACGAGCATGAGGTCGGCGTCGGAGGCGATCTGCTTGACCGCCTGCTGGCGGTTCTGCGTCGCGTAGCAGATGTCGTCGCTCGGCGGGTCCTGCAAGGCGGGGAAGCGTTCGCGCAGCCTGCGGACGGTCTCCATCGTCTCGTCCACGGACAACGTGGTCTGTGACAGCCACACGACCTTCTGCGGGTCTCGGACCTCGACCGAGTCGACGTCGTCCGGCCCGACGACGAGGGTGATGTGCCTGGGCGCCTCGCCTGAGGTGCCGACGACCTCCTCGTGGCCCTCGTGACCGATGATCAGGATGTCGTAGTCGTCCCGGGCGAAGCGCACCGCCTCCCGGTGCACCTT
>JBIOUP010000037.1:0-9006 GCA_044867305.1 Dermatophilaceae bacterium | reverse complement strand
CAACGCAGCGGGACCCAGGTCGACACATGCGACTGCGGATGAGGCGTGCGGCCGAGACGAGGGGGCAGACCAGTGGCGCACGTATGCCGGTTCGTCACCGTCGGAGATCTCCAGCTCCGTGAGCGCTACCCGCAGCCCCGTGCCAGCCGCCTTGAGGATCGCCTCCTTGCGCACCCATCGGGTGGTCAGGGCCAGGTCGGGCCGATCATGGGCAAGGTCCGCAGCCGCCTCACGGGCGGTGCCCAGCAGCTGCGCAATCCCGGTGAGCCCGGCCCGGAGCGGCTCGATGTCGACCCCGACCGCCGGCGCGCCTCGGGTCACGGCAACGACGACCCGGTCCTCGCTGTGCGACAACGAGATACCGAAATCGACGGCATACCGTCCGCAAGCGCGCGGAGCGCCATGGTCGCTCGAGCCGCAGTCCGGACAAGAGCGCCGCACGACCGCGGTCGGGTCCCCGGTGGCCGCGCGCAGCGCCTGGCGTAGCAGTGCAACGCCCGTCGCGAACCTGTCCCGGTCACCCTTGCGGCGCATGCGCAGCCAGCGTCTGCGCTCGGGCTCAGTCAGCTCGTCGGCGTGGTGGGATGACGGCGCCGCGACCCACAGCTGCGCAGCCACCTCGTCGGCTCGGCTCGAGGCCGCCATCGGCCGGGCGCTCATGACGCCAGAGTAGGTGGCGACGGACCGAGAAGGGCTTCGGCCCGGGCGCGGTCGAGCCGGTCGGGCTCGCTGAGCACGTGGCGCACCGCTGGTTCGAGCGCGGATGCCGTGTCGAGCAGGCTTCGCGCCGTAGCGGCTTCCCCCGCTTCCGCCTGCACCCGAGCGAGCCGTTCCAGGGCCAGCACCTCGACCTCGACGTCGTGAGCGGCCCGCGCCGCCTCGATGGCCGCCTCCAGGTCGACCGCTCCGGAGGACCTGTCGGCGTCGGCGTCGAGCGCCGCCGCCAGGTACTGGGCCCGGAGCTCGGCGTCACCGCCGCCGGCGGCCCGGTACCATCGCCGTCCCGAATCGACTGCGTGCCAAGCTGCCTCGGCGTCCCCAGTACAGCGCAGCACACGACCGAGACGCACCCGAGCCAGCGCGGCGGTGCGCCCGTCACCAGCAGACTCGGCGGCATCGATCGCGCGGTGGAGGGTCGCGGCTGCCGCAAGCCGGTCACCGGCCTGCTCCTGCGCCCGACCCAGGTTGGCCAGATGGTGCGCTTCGGCCGCGGCGAAGCCGAGCCGGTGGGTGGCCTCAGCCGCATGCTGCAGATGTACGACGGCGTCCGCGAAGCGGTGCTCGGCCTGGGCGAGAGCGCCCAGCATGCCCTCGGCGTGGTTCAACGCCCACTGGTCGCCAACCGGGCCGAGCAGCCGCAGCGCCTCCTCGCACGCTGCTCTGCCGGCGGCCAGGTCGCCAACGGCGATCGAGGCCCACGCGCCGAGCAGCCAGCTGGCGCCCTCCTCCCACGTCTGGCCCCGCCGGTGGAAGTCGGCCCGGCAGGCGTCAAGGAGCGCCAACGCACCCTGTCCATCGCCCTGCTGGCTGCGGATGAACGCGAGATACAGCTGCCCCACGCTGTGCCGCGACTCGTCGGCGAGCTGCATTCCTGCCTGGATGTCTGCCGTCGCCCGGTCGAGATCGCCGCCCGAGGCCTCCAACCAGCCGGCGAGCAGCAGACCGGTGGCCCGATCTCCCACTGCCGCCGGTGTGCCAGCGGCCGCAGCCGCGGCGCGCACGCTCCTGGCGGCGTCCGGGCCGAAGCCGAGGACGGCCCACGCCCAACCGAGGTCGTTCGCCAGGCGCAAGCCCAGCACCGGGTCGTGCTCTCGCGCCCAGCCCAGCGCGGCTTCGATGTTGGCCCGCTCGAGCCTGACGAGCTGCAGGTGCTCGGCCTGGTCCGGACCGCGCACCCCGAGCGCAACCCGGGCCGCCGCCCCCGCGAACCACGTCGCGTGGGCGCGGCGCGTGGCCTCGCCCAGGCCGGCCCGCTGCAGCGCCTCGAGGCAGAATGCCCGGACGCTCTCCAGCAGGCGGTAACGCACGGCACCACCGGCCATGACCTCGGCGGTGAGCAGCGAGCGCTCGGCCAGCCGGCTGATGACATCGAGGGCCGCCGCCGCCGGCACGTCCAGGGCAGTGAGCACGTGCTCGACACCGGGCAGGGGCGCGGCGTCGACGAAGGTGGCGACCGCCCACAGGCCGCGCTGGTCGTCGGGGAACAGCAGGTCGTAGCTCCACGCGATGGCGGCGTGCAAAGCTCGCTGCCGGAGCGGGCGCCGGCTCTCTGGGTCGCGCAGCAGCGCGAACCGGTCGTCGAGCCGGCGGGCGATCTGCTGCACCGACAACGTCTTGACCCGCGCCGCGGCCAGCTCGATGGCGAGGGGCAGCCCGTCGAGCGAACGGCATACCGACTCGACGGTCGGCTGGGACTCGACGTCGAGGCGAAACGTGCGGCGCTGCTGGCTGGCCAGGCGAGTGAAGAGTTCGACCGAGTCGGCCTCAGTCAACGGTTGCAGGGCCTGCACCGTCTCGCCGTCCACGCGCAGCGGCAGCTGGCTGGTTGCCAGCACGCGCAGGTCGGGCGATGCGCCGAGCATCCCCTCTACGAGCGCCGAGACAGCGTCGATGAGATGCTCACAGCCGTCCAGGACAACGAGCAGCTCGGCTGCCCGCACGCGGTCGAGCACCATTGCCTCCGTAGCGGCGCCGCTGAGTCCCAGCGCGTCGCCGACGGTGCGCCACGCACCCGCGAGGCTGGATGTGCTGTCCAGCCGCACCAGCCAGCTGCCGCCGGGGTAGGCCGCTCGCCTCGCCACCTCGACGGCGAGGCGGGTCTTTCCCACGCCGGCTGGGCCGATCAGGGTGAGCAGCCGCCGCTCGGCGAGCTGCGCGGTGAGCTCGTCCAGGTCGCCGTCGCGGCCGACCAGCGGGGCGGACAAACTGGGCAGGTTCCCATGCCGCGTCAAGGTCACCGCGGCTCCCTCACGCGGCGGGGCTCGCAGTGTGTTGTCCTGACGCAGCACTCGTTGCTCGAGCGCCTGCAGCTCGGGTCCCGGATCGATGCCCAGCTCGGCCCGCAGCCGTCCCTGCACCCGCCGGTATGCCGCGAGCGCGTCGGCTTGGCGACCGGCGCGGTACAAGGCCGTGATGAGCAGCTGCCAGAGGTTCTCCCGCAATGGGTGCAGCGCGACGAGGCCCTCGAGCTCCGCGACGACGTCGCCGTCCTCCAGCTCGACCAGCGCCGCCACGCGGTCCTCGGCGAGGCGCAGCCGGGTCTCCTGCAGCCGTGCCCGAGGGGCCACCAGCCATCCCCCGTCGCCACCGCCGGGCAAGACGTCGCCGTGGAACATCGACAGCGCCCGGTCGCAGATCTGCAAGGCCGCCGCGGCATCGCCGGCCCTGCGCAGCGCGCCGCCTGCGTCTGCGAGCCGCACCACCTCGAGCGCGTCGACCCGGGCCGGCTCGACATGCAACGTGTAGCCGGATGGTCCGCCGGTGAGCAGCTGCGCCGCGCCCAGTGCGCGGCGCAGGTTGGACACCTTCGCCTGCAACGTGTTACGGGCGACGCCGAGCGGCTCGTCGGCCCACAGGTCCTCGATGAGCCGTTCGGCGCGAAGGGGCTGTTGGGCCTCCAGTGCCAGCCGGACCAACAGCTCGGTCGTCTTGCCGGAGGGCACCGGCAGGAGGGCCTCGTCGCGGCGCACTTTGACGGGGCCGAGCACCGCGACGGTGAGCACGGCCCAGCATGGCATGGCCGAAGACGGGAGCGGCGCGTCAGCCGAACATCAGCGCGATCTGCAGGCTGGTGCCATGACAGCGGCCGAGACCGACCGGCTCATCCGAGGCCTGGTGGGGGGCGACGAGACGGCAGAGCGCCGCATCGCCGAGCGGGCCCTAACCAGTGATGACCCGCTCCTGCTCGTCGCGGCTGCCCTCATCGATCCCGCGGCACCTGCCCCGTTGGCCCGGGCTCTCGCTTCGGCAACGAGCACCAAGGACCGTCAGATCGTGGCGATCGCGGCTGCACATCTGGCGGGCGACCGGGACCGTGTCGATGCCCTGGCCCGTGACCACCTGGTCGACCATCCGGACAGCATCCTGGTCGCCTGGATCGCGGCTCGCTGGACCGACCCTGCCTGCTTGGAAGCTGGGCCGGTCACCAACCACCAAACCCAACTCCCCGGCATACAGGAGAGCTCATGAATCGCAAACTCACTGCAGTGCTGCTCATTGCGGCGGCCGTGCTGACCACCCTGGCCTTCACGATGCTCGGCTCGGTGTTCAACTACCCAGACGTGCTCAAGGAGCCGGTCGGCGACATCCTGACGGCATTCCGGGCCTCGCAGGGCGCGGTCACCATGTGGTTCGTCGTGCTCGCTTTCTCGGCAGCGCTGTTCGCGCCGATCGCCGTCGGAGTCGGGCAGCTCTCGCGGCATCCCGCGATGCGGGCAGCGGTGCCGGTGGGCATCGCCGCCGCGGTGGTGCAGGTCGTCGGTCTGCTGCGCTGGCCGCTGCTGGTGCCCGGGTATGCCGTCGACGCGGCGAGCGCGGACCCGGCCATCGCCGCCGCTGCTCGCGACTCGTTCCTTACCGCCCATCGCGTCCTGGGCAACGTGATCGGCGAGACCTTCGGCTACCTACTCACCGCGGCCTGGACCGTGCTGGTGCTGGTGGCGCTGGGCCGCTCGCTCGCCGGACGCTGGTTCACGATCCTGGGTGCGGTGTCAGCGGTGCTCATCTTCGCCGGCGTCTTCTCGCCGCTGAACCTGCCGTTGATCGACACGGGAAACTTCATCGGTTACGTCCTGTGGAGCATCTGGCTGGTGGCGTTCGGGGTGCTGCTGCTGCGTCGGCCGGCCCCCGACCGTTCATCGGCGGGTACCGCGCCGAGCAGGGCCGAACCGGGTAGGTAGCCGGTTGCCGTGCGGACGGGAGGGTTGCCGTGGTGAATCACACCGGGAACTCTCCTGTCCAGCGCCCTGGGCTATCGTCGGTGCCTCAGGGGATGCCGTCCGTACGCCACCGAGAGGAAGCCGTGCGACCGTTTCACCCGCAGTCCTCATGAGCCCGCAGGACCGCCGGACCCTGAGAGTGGGCGTGGTCGGCTTCATGGTGGCCGTCATGTTGATTCTCGGCGCTTGGCGGGTCGTGTCCAGCGACCTTCCGGACTTCCGGGCAGCCGCGGCGGTGCCGCCGGCCACGCCATCGTCCGAACCGACCGTGGCCCGCTCGCCGAGTGAGACGTTCGTGGTGCCCTCGCCACCGCCGATCACCCAGACCCCCACCGAGTCACCCACGTCGGCGCCCGAGCCCGCCGCCGCCGCCCAGGAGCCAGCCGCCGCCCAGCCCGTCGCGGAAGCACCCTCGCCGTCAGCGGCCCGCAATGGGCAGCCGCCGCGCAACCAGCCCGGCTCTTCGGCGCCGCTGGTGCGCAACGTCGACCTCAGCTGCTCGCAGCAGGGCAAGCGCGTCGCCGCGTCCCTGACCTTCCACTCGGATGGGCCCGTCGCCATCTCGTTGACCGCCGGGGGGCGCACGGAGACCTCCCGTGGCAGCGGCGCCGTCCGGATGCACGTCTCCGGGCCCGGCGGGCAGGGTTCGCAGTGCTCTGCCGTCGTGGACGGTGGCCAGGTCGGCCCGATCCCCGGCGGCGGCCGCCGGTGAGCCTGTGCTCGGTGTGACGCCGCTGGAGGCGGGTTGTGAACCCGCCGATGCGTTGCGTCGCATCGGGTTCCTCCTCGAGCGCTCCCGCGCAGGAACCTTCCGGGTGCAGGCCTTCCGCAAGGCGGCGGACATCGTGGGAAGAATGCCAGCCAGCGAGGTCGGTGCTCGAGCAGCCGAGGGGACCCTCGCCGAGCTGCCCGGGCTCGGCCCGGCCACCGCCGCGGTGGTGAGCGAGGCGTCCCGCGGAGAGCTGCCGGCATATCTGAAGTCGCTGCAGGAGCGCGACGCCGGGCCACTCGTCGAAGGTGGCGAGCAGCTGTATGCCGCCGTCGTCGGCGACCTGCACAGCCACTCGAACTGGAGCGACGGCGGCTCGCCGATTGACGAGATGGTGCTCTCCGCCGTCGAGCTCGGGCAGGACTGGCTGGCGCTGACCGACCATTCGCCGCGGCTCAAGGTGGCCAACGGCCTCACCTCCGCGCGGCTCACCCAACAGCTCGGCGTGGTCGACGCGGTCAACGCGTCGCTGGATGGGAGGTTCCGGCTGCTGCGCGGCATCGAAGTCGACATTCTGGAGGACGGCACGCTCGACCAGACCCCCGACATGCTGGCTCAGCTCGAGGTCGTCACGGCGTCGGTGCACTCGAAGCTGGCCATGGACGCCGCGCCGATGACCCGCCGGATGCTCGTCGCCGTGCGCAATCCCCGGACCAACGTGCTCGGGCACTGCACGGGGCGGCTCATCGCCGGCGGGCGCGGAACGCGCAAACAGTCACAGTTCGACGCACGGGCGGTATTCGAGGCGTGTGCGGTGAACGACGTGGCGGTCGAGATCAACTCGAGGCCCGAGCGCTGCGACCCGCCGGACGAGCTCATCGAGCTGGCGCTGTCCATCGGGTGCTTGTTCGCCCTGGACTCGGATGCGCATGCCCCCGGGCAGCTGGACTTCAAGGCGTACGGCTGCGAGCGGGCCCAGCGACACGGCATACCCGCCGAGCGGATCGTGACGACCTGGTCGGTGGAGCGCGTGCTCGCGTGGGCTGGGCGAGCGGGATGAGCCAGGGGGACAACTCGGTCGCTCTTCGACCGGGACGAGCGCTCTTAGCACCGAATTCCGTGCCAAGAGCGCCTGTGGCGCGCTATAAGCGTCCGGTTTGTCAGGTGGGCGGCCCGAGGCGGACCAGCTCGGGGCGCAGGTCCGCGACCGAGGCGGCGCCCAGCAGCGCCATGGTGCGCCGGATCTCGGCTCCGAGGATGTCGACGACCCGCTGCACGCCGGCCTCCCCTCCGGCCATCAGCCCGTACAGGTACGCGCGCCCGACCATCGTGCTGTTGGCCCCGAGGGCCAGCGCCGCGACGATGTCACCGCCGGAGCGGATGCCGCTGTCGAGGATGATCTCGCGGTCCGGCCCGAGCACGTCACGCACCCGCGGCAGCACTCGCAGCGGCACGGGCGCCCGGTCGAGCTGGCGTCCGCCGTGGCTGGACAACACGACCGCGTCCGCGCCGGCGTCGAACACGGCCTTGGTGTCGTGGACGGTCTGGATGCCCTTGACGATGAGCGGCTTGGGCCACTTCGAGCGCACCCAGTCCAGGTCGGCGAGCGTCATGGTCGGGTCGAAGAGCACGTTGAGCTTGTCTCCGATGGTGCCGTCCCAGCCGGTGAGGGCGGCGAAGTCCAGCGGCTCGGTGGTGAGCAGGTTGGCCCACCACGACGGGTAGCGGGCCATGTCGAGCATGGTCCTCGGGGTGAGGGTCGGCGGGACGGACAGCCCGTTGCGGGTGTCCTTGAGGCGAGCGCCGGCGACCGGCGCATCGACGGTGAGCACGAGAGCCTCGTAGCCGGACGCGGTGGCTCTGGCCAGGAGGTCCTCGGCGGCGCCCCGGTCACGCCACACGTACAGCTGGAACCACAGCCGTGCGTCTGGCGCGGCGGTCCGCACCGCTTCGGGGGCCGTGGTGCCGAGGGTCGACACGGCATACGGTATGCCGGCGCGCGCGGCGACCCGGGCGACGGCCGGCTCCCCTTCGTGGTGCATGAGTCGGGTGAACCCAGTGGGGGCGAAGGAGAACGGCAGGCTGCTCGGCCGGCCCAGCATCGTCGTTTCAGTGCTGAGCCCTGAGACGTCATGCAGAACCTGCGGCTGCCACTCCAGGCGCTCGAACGTGTCCCGCGCTCGGTGCAGGCTGGACTCGCTTTCGGCGGCGCCGTCGACGTAGTCGAACACCGAACGTGGCGTGCGGCGGCGGGCAGTCGCGGCCAGGTCCTCGACGGTGAGCGCGCGGGCGAGGCGGCGCTCGGTCGGGCGCAACTCGGGGCGGCGCATCCGCACGAGCGGGGCCAGTCCGGACCAGGTGGGCACCCTATGCTGGATCATGAGGCCACTCTGGCGGCGCGGGGGCGGGTGCGCCAACCCCGGTTATCGTGTCCGTCTGCGCTTACCGTTGCCTACCCGCGGTTATTTCTGCAGGTGGCCAACGGTTACCGTAGCCGTTGTCGCCTGTAGAGGTGATTTGAGGGGCTGGGGAGCGTCCCCTATGCTGGCGCGAGTCCTCAACGGATCCGAGCGCGGCATCGGCGAGGGTCTGCGCAGGGATGCCGGGTCCCCATCGTCTAGCGGCCTAGGACTCCGCCCTTTCACGGCGGCAGCACGGGTTCGAATCCCGTTGGGGATACGCTTTGTCTCGGTCTCGCGTGAGGCCCCGTAGCGCAGTTGGTTAGCGCGCCGCCCTGTCACGGCGGAGGTCGCGGGTTCGAGTCCCGTCGGGGTCGCTGGTGCCCATTGGGCCCACGGCCAGGTAGCTCAGTTGGTACGAGCGTCCGACTGAAAATCGGAAGGTCGACAGTTCGATCCTGTCCCTGGCCACCGGCAACGCCCAGCGCCGGGCCGTGGAGTGGCTCGTCGACAGTTCCATCGTCGATGAGACCCAGCCCAGAGGTTCCTTTCCGAGCATCCGGAACCGGACGTGCCTTAGGCCGCGCACCTGCAGCGGGGCCGGCCCAGCCAGGATCGGCCGCCGGGCAGCACGCCAGCCCGTGGTGCGAGGGTGTCAGTGGGCGGAGGTGGCTCGCACTCAAGTGATCCAGATCCAGGACGCGAGCAAGGCATCGAACTCCGGGACCGCCGCGTCGGCGGCCTTCTGGGTGGCGCTCAGCGTCACGTAGTAGACCGAGTTCTCGTGGATGAAGACGTACAACTTCTGCGTCAGCAGCACATCCTGACGCTGGTTGGGGACCGCGAAACCCACCGCCGGCTCACCCCCGATCTGCCGGTCGGGCAGGTCGGTCACCGGCTTCCCCTCCCCCCGTTGGCGTACTCGGAGTGCACGTGGTTGCCCTCGACAGGAACCTCGCCG
>JBIOUP010000036.1:0-17471 GCA_044867305.1 Dermatophilaceae bacterium | reverse complement strand
AGTAGACCTGCAGGTACTCCCAGGGCACGACGTCTGCCTGCTGTGCCATCTGGTCGTACGAGCGGTAGACGACCTTGTCCGCCCACATCTGTGCGGCCATGAGCAGGGCGTACCGCTCGATGCTCTCTCCGAAGAGCTTGACCATCGACTCCTCGCGGTGCGTCCCGTATCCGGAGAGGTGGTACTGGATCCTGGCGTTGTCGCTGACGACGACTCGCTCGTAGTGCGGCATCTGGTTGGTGCAGACGTCCAGTCGTGGGGCACCTCGCCGCCGCGTCGTCATGAGCAGCTGGGATTCGACGATGCCGACGTGGTGTCCGGCGATCTTGCGATAGTTGTTCAGCAGATGGACGTGGCTCGGGTAGTAGTCGATCATCGGTCCTCCTCCCCGGTCACGACCGGACGATGTCGACCGTCGAGAGCAGCGACTCGACGATCTTGGACGAGGAGGTGTACATCTCCTGGTACTCCGCCCTGGCGATGTGGCCGCACGCGCTGCAGTACGGGACCCGCAACAGGTCCTGGACCTGGATCTCGAGCATGGGCACGAAGATGTTGAGGACCCGGCCGGCCAGCTTGGCCTTGTGGATGCGGTCGATAAGGAAGGCCTCCTGCAAGGCGATGCAACCCACGGACGTGAGCAGCGGCTGGTAGCCCGAACCGTCCATGTCGGTCCGGGTGGTCGGCTCGACCTCCACGAACCGCCGGTATGCCGAGATGTCCTGCAGGCGGGCCATGACCCGGTTCTCGTAGCACTCGAAGCACCCGGTCTCGGGCGCCTTGGTCGTCAGTGCGGTGAGGAACGGGCCATCGAGCATCGCCAGCGCCATCGGGACCGACCGTGGGAGCAGTAACCGGTTGAGGTTGCGCAGGAACTTGATGTGCGGTCGCTGCAGGCACACGAGGACGCAGTCGAACCGGTCGGTGATCTGGCGAAGCGAGGTCATCGCGGCGTCGTGGTCCATCGAATCCAGGCGCGAGGTGAGGTCGGCGCGGGCGATGCTCGTCACGTCCTCGGGTGTCATCTCGGTGAGGTGCAGCTGCATACTGTCCGCCATCCGCGTGATGGTCTCCCCGACCAGAGGGGCGTCGCACACCAGCAGCGTGCTGGAACCGGTCATCGGGACGGCTCGATCCAGCCCGATCGCGGAGCCCCCGATGATCATCTTCATCAGGCGTGCGCTGTCGTCGCTGCCCTCTGGGACGAGGAAGGCCTGCTCGGCGAGCTCGTCCAGGAGCGTGAGGACGACGTCGATGTCCTGGGGGCGGATCGCGTAGTCGGCATCCAAGGTGGTCGTGCAGACGGACTCGCCGCGGCCCAAGGTCTCGAACAGGCGAAGCAGCAGGCTCTGCAGCGGGTCCTCCAACGGGCTGAGGTCCAGCAACGCCTCCTCGAAGTTCCAGACCCCTTTGCGCAGCACGATCTCGGTCGAGCCGTTGACGTAGATCGTCGTGGAGTCGCCGATCCGCAAGGACTTTCCGAAGGGCATGGTGCTCTCCTCCCGTCGCGGTGGTGGTCAGGCGCGTTGCCCGACCAAGGTCCAGTGGATGAGGTGGTGGGTCAGGCCGTCCAGGCCGAAAAAGTCCTCCAGGGCGGCCTTTTCGAACCCCCCGAGGTCGGTCGCCGCGAGATTGAGCGCAGTGGCGGTGAGCTGGAGGTTCTCGGCGATCTCGCCGGCCTCGATGAAGGCGAACTGCAGTCCGAGGTCGCCGTACTTGCGCGCGTTCTCATACAGCGAGTACACGTACCCGACCGACAGGGCCACCTTGCGGGCGTCGATGTTCTTGCCTATGCCGGAGATCCGGTAGTACTCCTCGACCTCGGACGCCTCGACTTCGCGGATCACCTCGAGGCGGTGGGTGATGGGCAGGTAGCGGTAGATGCCCGGGGCGAGGTCCCTGACCTTGAGGGCGAGGAAGTAGATGTGCACCGGGTAGAGGCCCCCGCCGGAAGGGGCGCATCGGACCGACCCCACGTAGCGCTCACCGAAAGTCTCGGTCGGTGGCAGCGACCCGGGGACCGAGCTGGCGACGAAGTCGAACTCGCCGCTGCAGCCGTCCCCGTAGTAGAGCAAGGTCGACAGCTGCGCCATGGACAGCGGTTGCCCGCTCATGTTCCGCAGGCTGCGCCGGGAGCGGATCACGGCTCCGAGCGAGTCCTTGAGCCGAAGCGGCCTGGGCAGCTCCAGGGTCACGGCACAGGTCGCCGCGTCCTCCTCCTGCAGGTGCCGCTTGCTCAGGCACCCCTTGATCTGGAAGGAGGAGTTGTAGGCGAACACGCCCCACGCGGTGCCCATCTCCAACGTGCTGCGCTTGGCGTTGAGCAGGTACTGCTCGCCCAGCAGCCGGGTCGACTCGTTGGAGAGGAGGGCGCTGCGGTATGCCGCCTCCGGGGCCTTGACGCCCAAGGACTCCGAGTACAGGCTGACCAGCTGGTCCGAGGCGAAGTCCGCGATGGCCCAGAGCATGCCTCGTTCCCTGGCTTCGAAATCGGCCACAGTGAGCCGCTTGGTCTTGGCGTTGACGGTCATCAGTGGCACCTTCGCTCTCGGGTGGTAGCCGTCGTCGTGGGAGTCATCGCGTCGTGGCGGCGAGGACGTTGCGTCGAGTCAGCCGCGCCAGGTAGTGGTTGAGGGTGTTGAACCGGTTCTGCAGGGTCTCCGGCTCCATCCCGGCCGGGCGGATGACCACATGTCCCAGGTCGTAGTGCTCCCAGTCGTGGTCGATGATCCGGCCCTGGCTCTCCAGTTGTGCGTAGAGCGGGGTCCCGGGAAACGGCGTGAGACAGTTGACGACCGGGAACTCGATGCCCGTTGCCTCGACGAAGTCGTAGATGGCGTCGAAGACCATGTCACCGTCGCTGTCGAGGCCGACGATGAACGAGCCGACGATCATGATCTGGCGGTCGTGCAGCTTGGCGATCTGGTCCCGGAACCGCCGGGCCTTGTTCACCCGGCCCTTCGCGACCTCGGCCAGGCCGTCCTCGGAGACGCTCTCGAACCCGATGAACAGCGAGCCGCAACCGCTGTCGGCCATGGCGTCCAGCAGCCGGTCGTTGTTCGTGACATTGATGCTGGCCTGGGCCCCCCACCTGCGACCGAGGGGCGCCAGCCCGGCGAACAGCTCGGCGGCATACCGCTGGTTGCCGACGATGTTGTCGTCCTGGAAGATGACCAGTCCGTCCTCGAGGCGGCTCACCTCGTCGACGACTTCCCCGACCGGCCGCTGGCGGACAGTGCCGCCGAACATGAGGCGCACGCAGCAGAAGCTGCACGTGTTCGGGCAGCCGCGGGTGGCCGACACGGCGTTGAGCGTGCTCTCGGGCGCCTGGTATGCCGGCCCGTCGACGAGTCGCAGGTCGGGCCGGGGCAGGCCTGCGAGCGAGACGGGTGTCGTGGGGGAGTACACCCGGCCGGGCCGGCCCCTGCGCAGGTCGTCGAGGAAGACCGGCCAGGTCAGATCGCTCTCTCCCACGAACACCGTGTCCGCGTGCTCGAGGCCCTCCTCAGGAAGGAAGGACACGTGCACCCCACCCAGGGCCACGTGCGCTCCGCGAGCGCGGTACCGGTCGGCCAGCTCGTACATGTGGTTGGCGTGCATGGTCATGCCGGATATGCCGACCAGGTCGTAGTCGCCGAGTTCGTTGAGCCGCCCGTTCGCCTCGTCGACGACGTGGACGGCGATGTCGGGCGGAGTTGCCGCGGCTATGTACAACAGCCCCAGCATGGGCATCTGGGTGCGGTACACCCTCGTCGCCCGCTCGGCGGCGCCGTCGAGAGAGGCCTGGATCAGCAGGGCACGCATGCGTCCACCTCACCGCAGACGAACCGCGTTGCATCGCGGTCACCCGGGCGGAAGTTCAGCTCCCATAGCGGCAGGTGCCGCACGCAGTTCTTGGGTGTCTCCTGTCCCGACGTCTTGCGCCGGTAGATGCCCGCCCAGTAGCTCATGAGAAACTGCTGCTCGCCATCGGTGCAACCGCGCATCGCGTCCTCGACAAGCTCCTTGATGCACAGGGGCTGGTCGGCGTCGAAGCTCAGACCCCGGTCGACCTTGGGGGCAAGGCAGCCGCCCAGGCAGGTCGCGGCATACTCGCACGTCCCGCAGCGGCCCTGAAGGCGCCCGCGCAACCCGTCCTGGAGCTGTTGCATGCGAGCCCAGCTCGCGGCGATCCCCGCGGCCGGATCCACGCTCGCGTCGATGCACAGCCCGGTCTCTTCGGGCAGGAACGAGCACGGCTGCAAGCGGCCCTCGCAGTCGTGGATGACGTGCAGAGCGGACCCGGCGGCGCAGGCCCGGGTGAGCATGTACGTGGTCTGGCCCCGCAGCTGGGTGGGCATGCGCGCCGGCGCGTGCTGCAACAGGTCTCGGTTCGCGAGGATCGTCCGGAACAGGGTGCGCAGCAGGCCGCGGTAGAAGCGAACGTCCAATGCCGTGTCCGCCGCCCCGCGGATCCCGACGACAGGTGAGAAGCGGACGTAGTACGCCCCCACGGACCAGGCGAACTCGGCGAGGTGTGGCACCTCGTGCAGGTTGGCCTCCTCGATGGTGCAACCCATGCCGAAGTTCACGCCGGCATCGGCGAGCCGAGTCATGTTGGTCTGCACCCGGTGGAGGGTCGGCGCCCCGGTGAGGCGCCAGTGGTAGTCCGGATCGAGGGTGTGCATGCTGACCCTGACGACCGTTCCGCAGTCCCGGTACGCATCGAGCATGTCGGGGGTGGCACGCAGGCCGTTCGTGGTGACAACCGTCATGAATCCTCGGCGTCGCGCCAGCCGGACGATCTCGGCGAACCGCGGATGCAGCGTAGGTTCTCCCCCGGTGAGCGTCGCGACCGAGTACCCGGCGGCCCGGGCAGCGTGCAGTGTCCGGTCGACCACATCCAGGTCGACGAAGGTCTTGGCCTTTCCGAAGCCCCAGGACCCGCAGAACGCGCAGCGCATGTTGCAGCTCGTCGTGAGGTTGATGTCGATGTTGCTCACCCGTTGCCGCCTTCCGTGTCGCGTGGGCGTCGGTCAGGGTTGGCGCCCTGGGATGCGCTTGGGTGCCCGCCCGCCACGGGTCACCAGCAGGTATCACCAGGTGGTGGTGGTGCAGGTGCTGCCCGAGCAGCTCGTGCACGAACCCGGCGCGAGCTCGACGGAGTTGTCCGAGATGCACGTAGCGCCGATCTGGGACGAGTACCTCAGCATGGTGGTCACCTCCTTCCGGATCGGATTTCGACGGGTCCGAAGGACTCGTGGCGGGCGGGCTGGCAATAGGGAGTGGGGAGTCGGGCGTACGTCGTCCCGTCAACGGACGGTGCTGCCCATCCGATGACGTGCATGTCGCGGCTTGCGAGCCGGTGTTGTGTGGTGAGACCCCGCTCAGGCGGTCTCGGTTTCCCATCTGAAGGTCTTGGCGGCGATCACGACGAGAAGCAGGGCAAAGCCGAGCAGGACCAGGACGGGCGCGACGATCGCCTCGACGCCTTGCCCCCTGACCACCACGGCGATCAGGCCTTCGTTCAGGTATCTCAGGGGCATCCACCGGGACACTTCCCGCAGCCAGTCCGGCGCGACGTCCAAGGGCACGAACGACCCGGAGAGGAATGCCATCGGCACGATGACGATGTTGGCGAGGCCCGATGCGGCCTCGGCCGTCTTGCTCACGGCTCCGACGATCAGACCGACCCCCATGAAGGCGAGCGTCGCGGCGATGATCAGGGGCAGGCCGAGCCACGCCGAGGGTTGCAGGCGCAGGCCGAACACAACCGTTCCGATCAGGACGAACAGCACGGTCTGCAAGATCGCCACCGTCACGGTGACGACCGAACGGGAGCCGATCAACGCGCCTGTGCTCGCGGGGGTGAGGCGCAGCCGACGCAGGACCTTGGTCGTGCGCCACTGGACGAGCGGCATCGCGGCCCCGAACACTGCGCCCATGACGACCGCCCAGCCGAGCAGGCCGGGAGCCATCGACTCGATCGGTTTGACGCTCACGTTCTGCACCTGTTGTGCGTCGAGGACCACGCGGGGTGGCCGCCCGGAGGCAGCGACGTTGGCCGCGTCCACGACCGATCGCAGCGCGCCGACGAGGGTGGCCGCGGTGACCTGGTCGGCCTGCGAGTAGCGAACGCTTAGTTGGCCGTTCGTCATCGACACCATCGCATCGGCCTGGCCCTGCTCGACCCGGCTCAGAGCGGCTACTTCGTCCTCGGCCTGCTCCACCGAGAACATCGTGTCGAACTGCTGCCGGGCCGCTTGGGGCAGCTGGTCGAACAGCTCGACGGTACCCACCTGGACGAGTTTGGTCTGGCTCGGGCCGGCATCGCGAAACAGCGCCCCGAACAGCAGCAGGAACACCAGCGGGAAGGCGATGATCCAGAAGACCGTCTGCTTGTCGCGCCAGAAGGCCAGCCACTGGGCTCGCGTCAGTGCGGGAAGGCCCTCACGGCCGCACTCCGGTGCGCGTCAGGGAGAGGAAGACGTCTTCCAGCCTGGCCGGTTCGATCCGCAGTCCCTCGAGGGCACCTCGGTGACTGAGGGACACCAGGACACTGGCTGGGTCATGAGTGGTGAGCACCACCGCGTCGTCGATGCGATCGATCGACTCGACGTCCGGGATGCCGGCCAACTGGGCCGCGCTCTGTGCCTTGGCCGTGACCGCGATCCGTGTCGGTGCACCCAGCTCACTGATGAGAGCGGTCGGTGTGTCCGTGGTGAGGATGTGTCCTTCGTTCATGATCGCGACCCGATCGCAGAGCGCTTCGGCCTCCTCGATGTGGTGGGTGGTCAGCACGACCGTCGTGCCCGACGCGTTGATGCCTGTGACCACGTCCCACAAGTCCCGCCTGCCCTGTGGGTCCAGAGAGGCCGTCGGCTCGTCGAGGAAGAGCACCTGTGGCCCGTTGATGAGGGCGAAGGCGATGGACAGGCGCTGCCGCTGCCCTCCGGAGAGGTCCTCGGCATACGTCCTCGCCTTGTCGGAGAGGCCGACCATGGCCAGGACCTCGTCGCATCGGCTGTGTCGCATGCCGTAGAGGTCGGCGAAGATGCTCAGCTGCTCGCGCGTTCGCAGCCGATCGAAGAACGCCGAGGCCTGCAGTTGGACGCCGATCTTCGGCAGCACCGCCGCGTTGCGGGGCCAGGTCGGCTCGCCGAGTATCCAGGCGGTACCCGCAGTCGGTTCCCTGATCCCCTCGATCATCTCCAGAAGCGTGGTCTTCCCGGCTCCGTTTGGGCCCAGTATCCCGAAGAACTCACCCTGTTCGACGGTGAGGCCCACATTGTCGACGGCCACCAGGCCCCCGTACCGCTTCACCAGGCCGACGGCCTCGATGATGCTCACGGCAAGGGACAATACTCACGCATGCGGCAAAGGCAATATCGAATGAGGCTTTCTCACTGTGATGCCGCACACAGCAAACTCGATTGCATTGTCAACTTTCGTCGGGCGCACCGAGAAGTGCCCCTTTCAATAAATTGCGAGCCGTCCCGTTGCTCGGTGCGAGTATCGACCCGGCCGCCTGGCGAACCCGCGAGCATCCTCCTTCGGGCCTCCGACCGGTGTCGCGTCCCGGCGCAGGTCATGGGCGCAGGTCATGACGGGTCGCCTGGACGGTTGATACCGTGACAAAGGACACAGAAGGCTCGAGTGGCAGGGAGGGCGTAAAGGGAGGAGCATTCGATTAGCCCGGCCCACGATGTGGGCGACTTGCCAGGGCGAGGATCGCCCACTCGCTGAGCGATCAATACAGGCGTGTCCGTCGCAGGACGAGCAGCTGCTAGGGCAGGCGGCGAGTGCAATGCTTCGCTCCAATTGAAAAGAACTGAATGCGATTTCCCGAAGATCCGGGCTCGACTCAACGATCCCGGCTGACACCGAGTTCGGCGTCGTCGTTCCCGACAATAAGCAGTTCCTCACAAGAGCAGTTCACTGACAAGAGCAGAGGATTCGATCCGGTTCAAGCCGGCATAACAAGGCGGTCGACCTGAATGACGCGACTTCATTCTCTTCGCAGGCCCCAAGCAGCCGAACGGGCTCCGTCGAACGCGTCCGGGGCCCCCACGGTCGCTCAAGCCGATGACGTGGTGAAGATCTTCGGGCATGGGCCGACGCGGGTCGTTGCGCTGAACCACGCGCAACTGGTCGTATCGCGCGGAGAGTTCGTGGCCGTCATGGGCCCTTCGGGGTCGGGCAAGTCGACGTTGATGCACTGCTTGGCGGGGCTGGACCGGGTGACCAGCGGACGCGTCGTCATCGAGGACACGGATCTTGGCACGCTCGAGGACAAGGCGCTGACCCGCTTTCGTCGCAACCGGGTCGGGTTCGTGTTCCAGTCCTTCAACCTACTGCCCGCGCTGACCGCGCGGGAGAACATCCTGCTGCCGATGCGGATCGCCGCACGCGAGCCCGACCCGCAATGGTGGACGACGATCGTGGACATCACCGGTCTCGGCGACCGCTTGCACCACCGGCCGGCGGAGCTGTCCGGCGGTCAGCAACAGCGCGTCGCCTGCGCCAGGGCGCTGCTCAGCCGCCCAGCCATCGTCTTCGCCGACGAGCCGACGGGAAACCTCGACACCACCTCGAGTGCCGAACTGCTGGCGTTCCTGCGCCGCAGTGTCGAGCAGTTCCAGCAGACCATGGTCATCGTCACCCACGACCCACGAGCGGCGAGCTTCACCGATCGCGTCGTGTTCCTGGCTGACGGCTCGATCGTCTCTGAGATGGCCAACCCGACCGCCGATGGCATTCTCGAGACGATGAAGACGTTGGACCGCAGCCCTCGTCCGTCGCCCGTGCTTCCTGACTCGATGTGACGTCGTGATTCTCGCATCGTGGCGGAGTCTGCTGGCTCGGAAGGCCTCGTTCGTGCTCTCGGTGGCGGCGATCGTCCTAGGCACCGCAGTCGTTGCCGGCACGCTCGTCCTTACGGACATGCTCCACAACGCCTACGACGGCATCCTGCGCGGCACCGTCGCCGACATCAACGTCGAACCCGCAGCGCAGGCCGGCGGAGCGATCGACATCGACATGGAGCTCGACGCTGCGGTCGTCTCGAGCGTGGCGGCCGTCGACGGGGTGGCGCAGGCGCACGGCAAGGTCGTGGTCTTCGACGCCTACCTCCTCGACGCCAACGGAGCGGTGATGACGACCGGCGCCCCCGGAATCGGCGCCAACTGGATCACCGCCCCTGCCTACGGCGGTCAGGCGGGCTTGTCCCTCACCGCCGGGCGGAGTCCGGCCGGCCCGGACGAAGTGGTCATCGACCCCACGTCGCTCACCAAGGGCCGCTACGCGCTCGGGGACCGCATCAGCATCGTGACCGCCGGGCCGCGCGGCGTCGTCAAGCCGGTCATTGTCGGCACCGGCCTGTACGGCGCGGCTCGTTCGGCCGGCGGATCGACGTACGCCTTCTTTGACACCGGGACAGCACAGGACCTCTTCCTCGGGGGCCGAGACACCTTCAACGGCATCTGGGTAACCGTCGACCCCGGCGCGGACCCGGCTCACGTGGCACAAGGTGTGCAGGCGGTCCTTCCGCACGGCTTCTCGGCCAAGGCTGGAGCCGACGCGGCGGCGGAACTGCAATCGACCCTCAGCTCAAGCCTGAGCTTCGTCACTGCGTTCCTGCTGATCTTCGCGGCGGTTGCGCTCTTGGTGGGCGGCTTCCTCATCGTGAACACCTTCACGATCGTGCTAGCTCAACGGGCCCACGAACTGGCCCTGTTCCGCGCGGTGGGCGCAACGAGAAGCCAGCTGTTCTGGTCGGTCATCTTCGAAGGTGCGGTGCTCGCTGTCTTCGGGTCGACCCTGGGCGTCCTGCTCGGATATCTCCTCGCCTTCGGGATTCGTGGGGGTCTCGGGCAGATCGGCTTCGACGTGTCGGACGCAGGGATGCCGCTGACGGCTCGCACGGTCGTCGTGACCGGCCTCGTGGGCGTCGTCTGCACGCTCGTGGCCTGCCTTCGGCCGGCCCGGCGCGCCAGCAAGGTGGCTCCGGTCGTCGCCATGGCCGACCCAGCCGCCGCCGAGGGCGGGCTCGGCAAGCGCCGAGCCGTTGGCCTGGTCGTCGTCGCGGGAGGCGCCGCCCTTCTGCTCGTTGGCGCGATTACGGAGCTCGGTGCGCGGCTGTTCCTCGTTGGGTTGGGGGCATTCGCCCTGCTGCTGGGCGTCGCGGCACTCAGCCCCCTCCTGGGCGCACCGCTGGTCTGGGTGTTGGGGCGACTCGGCGCCGCCCTCTTCGGGGCCGCCGGTCACCTGGCCGAAGTCAACGCCGTCCGCCACCCGCGGAGGACCGCGGCGACGGCGTCGGCTCTCATGGTCGGCATCGCACTCATCACAGCGGTGGGGACCATTGCTGCAGTAACGAAGGCGAGCACGGATGCTGCCATCGAGGACGCGATGCGCAGCGACTTCGTTATCCAGAGGGCGGACGGGTCGCCGTTTTCTCCCGCGGTCGCTGATGCGGTGGCCGGCGTGGACGGCGTCGAGGCGGTTCACCGCATCCGATATCTCACGGCGAGTATCAACGGCGCGGTACGTCCACTCGGGGCGTTGAGCCCTGCCTCCGTGGACCGCGTCGTCACACAGCGGCTGACGGCCGGCTCGCTCGATCAGTTCAGCGTGGGAGCCGTCCTGCTCGAGGAAGCGCTGGCCGACCAAGCAGGCCTCAGGGTCGGCGATGCGCTTCCCGCAACGGTCAACGGTCAAGACATCAGGCTGCGGGTCGCCGGCATCTTCGCTTCGAACCCTCGGGCCTCGCTGGCCGCATCCATCCTCACGACGCTCGACACTTTCCAGCTTGTCGGCGCGAGGCAGGTCGACAGCGTCGTTGCCGTCGAAGCCCGGCCGCAGGCGAATCTCGCGGCTGTCCGCGCCGGACTCCAGCAAGCCGTCGCCGCAATCCCTTTGGTAGCGGTTGCCGACCGTGCGGAGTATGCCAAGGCGCAGGCTGCCTCGGTCGACCGAGTTCTGGGCGTCATGTACGGCCTGTTGGCTTTGTCGGTCGTCATCGCACTGCTTGGGATCGTCAATACGCTCAGCTTGTCCATCCTCGAACGGACGCGCGAGATCGGGCTGCTGCGCGCAGTTGGCCTTGAGCGTGGCCAGGTCCGCCGCATGGTGATCGTGGAGTCGCTCATCATCGCCATGCTCGGAGCGTCGCTCGGTCTGGTGCTGGGTCTGGTGTTCGCGCTCGCCGTGCAGCGTGCCCTTGTGGACCAGGGTTTGACCGTCTTCGCGTGGCCGTGGGGGCAGGTCGTGTCCGCGCTCGTCGTGGCCGTTGCGGTTGGGCTGCTCGCGAGTCTGGTTCCTGCTGCCAGGGCGAGCCGGGTCGACGTGCTGCGAGCCATGGAGGCGCTCTGACGTCCGATCGCGTGCGACGCCGCACAGGGGGTCGAACGACGAGGTCGCAGACAAGCACGCGCGCGCCGGGCTGATCGTGCCAATCGCAGCAAGAGCCCAGGTACTTGGCCCCACGCGGTGAGCCGATGGCGCCGCCTACCAATGCGGCTCGCGGTCTGACCGGCATCGGCAACAGGCCCTGACTGTGCTGCTCAGCGGGTGACCGGCGTGTCGGGAGCGCTGACATCCACGACGTTCGGGTCGGTCTTGAGCAGAACGTCGAGCACCGCGCGCTTCTTCGCGCCCTCCCCCCGGCCGCCCCACACCACCGCCACCTTGCCCAGCTTGAAGGTGACCAGGTCGGCGCCGGACACGGTCAGCTCGGTGACCGTCGAGCGCTGGGCGTCGCTGAGCACCCGTAGCACCTCGACGGCCGCGACGAGGCCGTCTTCGGCGGGTGCCTCGCTCGAGTCCACGACTGGCAGTCCGGCCGGCAACGTGTCGACCTCGCGGAAGCTCACCCCGTGCTCGTCGACCAGTGACACCTGCCCTTGCGGCCCTCGCACGGCGAGCAGCGCGGTGCGGGGCGCAACCTCGATGACGACGGCCTGTGGCCACGCGCGGTGCACGGTGGCCTGTCTGACGAAGGGGACCTGGGTTTGCACCCGCTCCGCGATGGCGCCGGTGTCGACACGAGCGAGCGGCGTCCCCAAGGAAACGCCGGCCGCCTCCAGTACCGCACTGGAGTCGGCATCGTCCACACCTTCCACGCGGACCGAGCTGGTGGCCAGGATCGGGCTGAACCCCACCAGCCACCCCACGCCGCCGACCAGGGCCAAGGCGAGCATCGCGACGAGCGCCAGCCGCAGCCATCGCCGGCGGGTCTTGGCTGCTCGGCGTTCGAACCGGGCCCGTGAGGACGGCGGCGCCAGCCGTTGCGCGGTCATGCGACCCCCGGGCGTTCGCCGAGCAACGCCAGCACCCGTGGCCCGATCATCGTCACATCGCCCGCCCCGACTGTGAGCACCAGGTCACCGTCGGCCACCAGATCGGCGACCAGGGGCGCCACGGCCGACCACGACGGCTCGAACCGCACATCGCACTCGGCGCGGGCCGCGCGCGCCGCCGAGGCGACCAGCGCACCGCTCACCCCGGCGACGGGATCCTCGCGTGCGGCATACACGTCCATGACGACGAGAACATCCGCCGCACTGAGCCCGCGCCCGAGCTCGGTGGCGAAGTCGCGAGTGCGGCTGAACAGGTGCGGCTGGAAGACCACGACCAAGCGCCCGCTGCCGCCCACCAGCCGCCTGGCAGTGGACACCGCCGCAGCGACCTTGCCGGGGTTGTGGGCGTAGTCATCGACCACGTCCACCCCGTGAGAGCGGCCCTTGGGCTCGAACCGGCGCCTGATCCCGCCGAACGACGCGAGCCCGGCCAATACCGCCTCCGGCTGCGCCCCCAGCCCGTGCACCGCGGCGACGAGGGCGGCGGTGGCGTTCATGAGGTTGTGTTCGCCGGGCACCTGAAGAGCCAGTGATCGTGCGACACCGTCCGCGTGCACCGTCGCCCGGGCCTGCATGCCCTGGTATGCCGGATCGCTCACCCGGACATCGGCGTCCGGCGCATTGCCGTAGCGAAGGACCCGCAGACCCCGCCCTGCCGCCCAGTCGGCGAGACGCCGAGCGCCGGGATCGTCGACACCCGCGACGAGCAGACCGCCGGGTCGCAGCGTCGCGACGAATTCGCGGTACGCCGCCTCCACGGCCTCGAAGCTGCCGAAGAAGTCCAGGTGGTCCGGCTGGACGCTGGTGACGACGGCGACCTCGGGGTGGTAGACGAGGAACGAACGGTCGCTCTCGTCGGCCTCGACGACGAACGCGTCGCCCAGCCCGGCCCGCGCATTCGTGCCGTAGCCGGCCAGCTCACCACCGACTGCGAACGACGGGTCCAGCCCGCAGTGCCGCAGGGCCACCGCGAGCATGCCCGACGTGGTCGTCTTGCCGTTCGCCCCGGCGACCGCGACCGGCCGCTGCACGCCCGTCGCCGCGGCCAAGGCCTGAGCCCGGTGCAGCACGCGCAGGCCCTGCTCACGGGCGGCGCGCAGCTCGACGTTGGACTCGCGGATCGCCGAGGAGACCACCACGGTCTCCACACCGTGCAGGTATGCCGGGTCGTGGCCGAGGTGCACCACAGCCCCCTCCGCCTGCAGCGCCCGAACCGTCGGCGAGTCCGCTGCGTCGGAACCGCTTACCGGGATACCGAGGTCCAACAGGATGCGCGCAAGTGCGGACATCCCCGCCCCGCCGATCGCGAGCAGGTGCGTCGAACCGAGCTCGTCAAGGGTCGGGATCGGCTGCGCGAAGTCGAAGCGGGCCAACGCCATGATCAGCCTGGCCCTCCCCGTGTCACACGCGAGCGGTGTCTCGCGGCCTCGCCGATGAGCTCGACCATGCGCTCGTCGGCGTGCCGCTGCCCCACGGTTGCTGCGACGGCGGCCATCGCGGCCAGCTGGGCGCGGTCGCCGAGCAGAGCCAGCAGGGTCCGCTGCACCCAGTCCGGCGTCACCGCCGCGTCGTCGAGGAGGCGCCCACCTCCGGCAGCGATCACCTCGGCCGCATTGAACCGTTGCTCACCGTTGCCGATCGGCAAGGGCACATAGACGGCGGGCAGTCCCACCGCGGTGAGCTCGCACACCGTGCTGGCGCCAGCCCGGCAGACGACCAGGTCGGCGACTGAATACGCAAGCTCCATCCGCTCGGTGTACGGCACGACGACGTACCGCGCCCCCGAGGGCGCCACGGCCGGGGTGAAGTCCTTGCCCCGTCCACTGACGTGCAGGACCTGCACACCTGCCTCCGACAAGGCGCGCGAGCTGGCGGCGAACGCGTCGTTGAGCCGTTGGGCACCAAGCGACCCGCCGGTGACGAGCAGGGTGACCCGTCCGGCCTCGAGCCCGAAGTGGGCCAGGCCCTCGGGCCGATGCGTGGCCCGGTCAAGGGTGGCGATCTCGCGCCGCAACGGCATACCGACCAGGCGTGCATGGGGCAGCGCCGTGCCCGCGAATGTCGTTGCGACATAACGGGTCAGGCGCGCACCGAGCCGGTTCGCCAGGCCGGCGCGGGCGTTCTGCTCGTGCAGCACCAACGGCCGGCGCAGGCGGCGGGCGGCCAGGTATGCCGGAGCAGAGGCATAGCCGCCGAAGCCCACCACGACGTCGACCTCCCGCTCCACGATCGCCCGTTCGGCGGCCCGGACCGCCCCCAGGAGTGCCGCGGGCAGCCGCAGCAGGGCCGGCTCGACCCGCCGGGGCATCGGCACCCGCGGTACGAACCGCAGCTCGTAGCCGTGCTCGGGCACCAGCCACGCCTCCAGCCCGGTCTCGGTGCCCAAGGCGGTGAGCCGGGTCTGCGGCCACCGCCGGCGCAGCGCATCGGCGACGGCAAGCAGCGGCGACACGTGGCCGGTCGTGCCGCCTCCAGCGAGTAGCACAGAGCGGGGCCCAGAGACGGCCGCAGAGCGGTCCCCAGGAAAGGGGGCAGCAGCGGGCACCGTCTTCTTCTCGTCGGTCATCGCCGGGTCGCCGGGGCTCAGCGCCTGCGGCGGCGCCCCGGGAGCACCGCGAGGGAGCGTTTCACCACGCTCGGGCGGGTGGACAGGATTTCGGCGGCGCCGGGCTCGGCCCGGGCGAACGAGATGAGCATCCCCATCGCGACCATTGTTGTCACCAGCGCGGAGCCGCCGGCCGAGACCAGGGGCAGCGGCACGCCCACCACGGGCAGCAGACCGATGACGCCGCCGACGTTGATGATGGTCTGGAGCATGAGCCAGGCCATGACTGCGGCCGTGGCGATCCGCACGAACGGCTCGCGAGCGCGGTAGACGATCCGGTAGCAGGCAGCCGCGATCATGGCGAACAGCAGGAGCAGGCTGAGGGTGCCGGGCAGGCCCAGCTCCTCCCCGATGATGGCGAAGATGAAGTCGTTCTGGGCCTCGGCCAGCCAGGCCCACTTCTCCTTGCTGGCGCCCAGGCCCACTCCCCACCATCCGCCGTCGGCGAGGGCATACAGCCCATGGACCGACTGGCCACAGGCACCGTCGGGGTCGTTGCATGATCCACTGAGCCAGTTGGTGATCCGTCCCACCCGGGTGGCGCTGGTGACGACGAGGAGGGCGGCGGCCACACCGGCGGCGGCCGCGGTGGCCAGGAAGAACCGCGACGGCACCCCGGCGGCCCACAGGACCGCACCGACGATTCCGATGAGCACGAGCGCGGTGCCGAGGTCGTGGCCGAGCAGGACCAGCCCGATGGTCAGCACGGACACCGGGAACACGTAGGGAACGACGATCTGGTGCAGCGTCTGCACCCGCCGGCCCTTGTTGGCGAAGACGAGCGCGCCCACGAGCACCAGGCCGAGCTTGGTCAGCTCGGAAGGCTGGAAGGACAACGCAGAGCTGAATCGCAGCCAGTTCCGGTTGCCGTTGACGGTGACCCCGAGCGGGGTGAGGACGAGCAGCTGCAGCACCAGTGCCCCGATGAGGGCCGGCACTGCCAGCCGTTTCCACCACGCCACCGGCAGGCGCGCCGCGACGACGGTGGCCACCAGACCGACCACCGCGAACTGGGCCTGCTTGAGGAAGACCGCGAACGAGGAGCCATCGTCCTTGTACGCGGTCACCATGGAGGCGGACAGGACCATGACCAGGCCGATCACGACCAGGACCGCGGTGGCACCGACCAGCACGTAGTAGGACGTCACCGGCGAGTCCAGGCGCGACACGAGCGCGCCGGCACCCCGTGGGCGAGCGGCGCGCTGGGCCCGGTTCGTGGTGCTCGTCATCACCCGCTCTCCTCGGCCAGGCGACGGACGGCTGCCTCGAAGGCATCCCCGCGTGCTCCGTACCCGGAGAACATGTCCATGGAGGCAGCGGCCGGGGCGAGCAGGACCACATCGCCGGGCTGAGCGAGCGCGGCTGCCCGCTCGACGACCAGGTCCATGACGTCCATGGCCCCAGTCTCCGGGGTGGCGATGTCGACGACGGGGACCTCCGGCGCGTGTCGGGCCAAGGCAGCGGCGATCAGGGCCCGGTCGGCCCCGATGAGCACCACTGCGCGCAGCCGGGTTGCCATCTTCTCCACAAGCGGCTCGATGTCGGCGCCCTTGAGCAGGCCCCCGGCCACCCACACCACGCGGTCGAACGATGCGAGCGCGGCCTCGGCGGCGTGCGGGTTGGTGGCCTTGGAGTCGTTGACGTAGCGCACCCCCTCGACGGTCGCGACCTCGGCGATGCGGTGCGGGTCGGGGCGGAAGCTGCGCAGGCCGTCGCGCACGGAGAGCGGGCCGGCGCCATAGGCCCGCGCCAGGGCAGCGGCCGCGAGCGCGTTGGCCAGGTAGTGGGGAGCAACCGATGGAGCGTCGCCGCGCACGTCCGCGACGGTCGCCAGCTCAGCGGCCGAGTGGGCCCGCTGCTCGACGAAGGCGCGGTCGGCCAGCACGTCGTCGACGATCCCGACCATGGAGGGCGCCGGGACCCCCAGCGTGAAACCGACCGCTCGGCAGCCCTCGACCACCTCGGCGTCGATGACCAGCTGCTCGGTAAGCGGGTCCTCGACGTTGTAGATGCAGGCGATGTGGGTGTTCTGGTACACCCGGCCCTTGGCTCGCAGGTAGTCCTCGAACGAGCCGTGCCAGTCGATGTGGTCGGCGGCGACGTTGAGGCATGCCGAGGCCACGGCCGACACCGAGCGCTGCCAGTGCAGCTGGAAGCTGGACAGCTCGACGGCCAGCACGTCGTAAGGCTGCGGATGCAGGACCGCCTCCAGCAGCGGGGTGCCGACATTGCCGGCGCTGGTGGCCCGCAACCCGGACGCGCGCAGGATGGCGGCGAGCATGTTGACGGTCGTGGTCTTGCCGTTGGTCCCGGTCACCGTGAGCCACGGGGCCGCTCCGGTCAGCGGACGCATCCGCCAGGCGAGCTCGACCTCCCCCCAGATCGGTATGCCGCTCGCCTCGGCCGCGGCCAGCACGGGGTGCGTGGGTCGCCAGCCGGGCGAGGTGACGACGAGGTCGACCGGCTGGTCCGGCATACCCGCCGTGTGGCGCTCACCCAGGCGCACCTCGACCCCGAGGATGTCCAGG
>JBIOUP010000035.1:0-7367 GCA_044867305.1 Dermatophilaceae bacterium | reverse complement strand
GCCTACCAAGGCAACGGCTGGTCGGTCGCGGGCATGGCCAAGGGTGCCGGCATGCTCGCGCCCACCTTGGCGACGATGCTCGTCGTGCTCACGACCGACCAGCCGTTGCCTTGATAGGCCGCCTGCTTGGCCACCGTGTCGGTCGTGAGGATGGCGTTCGCCGCGGCGTCGTGACCGTCCGTAGCGAGCGCCGCTGCTGCGCTGGCCACACCTGGCAGGAGCCGATCCATCGGGAGGCGCTCGCCGATGAGCCCGGTCGAGCAGACGGCGACGTCACCTGCCGAGATGGCGAGGACGTCTGCGACGGCCTCCGCGGTGCGATGCGCATCGAGGAAACCTGGCGGGCCGGTGCAGGCATTGGCGCCGCCCGAGTTGAGCACGACGGCATCGACGCGTCCGTCGGCGAGCACCTGGCGCGACCAGGTCACCGGGGCGGCTTCGACTCGGTTGGTGGTGAAGACGCCTGCGGCGTGGTGGTGCGGCCCGTCGTTGACGACGAGCGCGAGGTCCGGGCCGCCACTGGACTTGAGGCCGGCAGCCACCCCGGCGGCGCGAAACCCCTTGGGTAGCTGCACTACTGCGCTCATGGCGCCATTCCGACGACCGGCAGGCCGACCGTCTCGGGCCAGCCCAGCGCGAGGTTGGCGCACTGCAGCGCCCCTCCCGCCGTGCCCTTGGTGAGGTTGTCGACCGCAGCCACGACGATGACCCGGCCGCAGCGCTCGTCGAGGGTCACCTGCACATGCACGCTGTTGGAGCCGGTGACGTCGCAGGTGCGTGGCCAGGATCCGGGTGTCAGCAGGTGGACGAACGGCTCCCCCTCGTAGGCGGTGTCCCAGGCCTGGCGGATGCTCGCTGCCGTTGCGCTGTCCGTCGCCTTGGCCGTGCACGTCGCCAGGATGCCCCGGGCCATGGGAGCCAAGGTGGGTGTGAACGAGACAGTGACCGGCGCGCCGGCCGCGGCGGTGAGGTTCTGCTCGATCTCAGGGGTATGCCGGTGGGTCCCGCCGACCCCGTAGGGCGACATCGAGCCCATCACCTCGGAACCGAGCAGATGCGGCTTGAGGGACCTGCCCGCCCCGGATGTGCCGCTCGCAGCGACCACGACGAGGTCATCGGGACTGAGGACGCCAGCGGCGAGCCCCGGAGCAAGGGCAAGCGAGACCGCTGTCGGGTAGCACCCGGGCACCGCGACCCGGCGTGCTCCGACGAGTGCGTCTCGGCCCTTGCCGCCCTGCCTGCTGATGAGCTCAGGCAAACCGTAGGGCCAGCTGCCGGCATACGGCGTGTCGTAGAAGGCGTTCCAGGCGGCCGGCTCGCTGAGCCGGAAGTCGGCCCCGCAGTCGATGACGACAACCTCTTCGGGCAGCTGGGCGGCGAGCGCTGCGGAGGTCCCGTGCGGCAGGGCGAGGAACACGAGGTCATGTCCGGCGAGCAACTGCGGCGTCGTCGCCTCGATGACCCGCCCGGCCAGCGGCGTCAGCTGCGGGTGCAGCTCGCCGAGGGCTCGCCCCACCGAGCTGTCGGCGGTCAGCGCACCGACCTGCAGGTCAGGGTGGGACAGGACGAGGCGCAGGATCTCGCCCCCCGCGTATCCGCTTGCGCCCGCTACTGCCACCGTGGTCATGCTGCATGATCATACATACAGCGGTTGAGTATGCGCCCCCTGGGGTCACGCCCTCAGGTGCCGAGCCGGTGCTGTTCCAGAACGTCCAAAGGCAGCAGCCCCCGCCATGCGAACGGCAGGACCGCCAGCAAGGCGGCCAGGACGAGGAGCAGCGCCATGGTCGGCCCGACGCTGACCCAGAGCAGACCGAACCCCAACGAGGAGCCGAACCGCGCCAAGGCGACCACGGTCTGCACCGTGGCGAGGCCGCTGGCCCGGTTGTCGACCGCGACGGCGCGGCTGGTCAGTGCCGCAAGGACCCCATCGGTTGCGGCGTAGTAGACCCCGAGAAGCCCGACCGTGGCAATGACCCACGCGGTGCTCGCGAACGGCAGCGCAGCGAACACGAACGCCACCGCTAGCGGCAGCTGTCCGAGCACGAAGACCCGGGCCTTGCCCCAACGATCGGCCAGCCGGCCCATGGGGACCGAGAGCAGCAGATAGGTGGCGCTCGTCCCCACGTACAGCAGCGGGAAGTATGCCGAGGCGAAGTCGCTGCGGCGTTGGAGAATGAGATAGAGGAAACCATCGCCGATGGTGAGCAGCCCGAGCGCACCGGCGAAGATCACGATGCGGCGCAACGCGGGCTGACGCAGCAAGGCCAGCGCCGGCCGCGGTGGGTCATCGCTCGTCCGGGCCCGCGATATGGCCTGGGCCCACGCGCAGTCACGACACTGGAGCTTGCATTGAGCGTGGTTCGGCGGTTGCTCATCAGCTGGTTCCGTGCGCGCCTGGCGTCGCGGCCGGATGTCGGGAACGATGAGGCCGAGCACGGCGAGCCCGACCAGCGCGAAGGCGAAGGAGACGATGAAGACGCTGCGGTAGTCGCCGGGGAGCATGGCGAGGATGACGAAGGCAATGAGCGGACCCAACATGGCGCCGACCGTGTCCAGCGCCCGGTGCACGCCGAAGTTGCGGCTGATCGCATCGGCGGGCGAACTGGCCGCGATCATCGCGTCGCGGGGAGCGGTGCGCACCCCTTTGCCCAGCCGGTCGACCGTGATGACGGCGGTCACCGCAGCGAAGCCCTGGCTGACCAGCAGCGCCAGGCGGGCGATGGCCGAGAGGCCGTAGCCGACGAAGGCCACCCACTTGGGGTGGTCGCCTCGGTCGGCGAGCTGCCCGGCGGCGATCCGTACGACCGCGCTGACGCCCTGGTAGATGCCGTCGATGAAGCCGTACGCGAGGGGGGACATCCCCAGGGCCGCGGTGAGGTAGAGGGGCAGGACCGCGGTGACCGCTTCTGAGGAGACGTCGGTGAGCAGGCTGACGACGCCGAGCAACACCGTGGTGGCCGCCACCTTGCCCGCGACCCTGCCTGCGGTCGGTCCCGACGCCGCGGCGGCCGGGGCCGAACGGTTGGCCAGGTACATGGCCCCCCTCCGATCGCTGCGCCTCGCGCCGCGATCATCCCACAGCGGCAATCGGGCCGAAGCGGTTTCGCGGACAGCGCCCCGACAGGACTGAATACCACACTGCAGCGTGACAACCGCTCCTTTTGGCTAGGTGTGCTTGACCCCCTCCCGCCGCGCCAGGTTGACCGAGATCCGCTGGGCCAGACCGGCACCGATCACGCAACAGGCAAGGGTCACGACCCAGGTCAGCTGCCAATCGCCGACCCGGATGGCCACCCACGCCACGAGCGGTGGGCCGCAGACCTGGCCGATGGACGACCACTGCTGCAACCAGCCAACGGTCGTGGAAATGGTGCGCTCGGTCGGAGCCAGCCTCGGGGCCAGGGCGAAAAGCGTGCCCGGGGTGAGTCCACCGAAGGTCGAGAACAGCAGCGCCCCGGCATACTTGGCCAACGGGCTGCCCGCGGTGAGGCCGCTGAAGGCGAAGAAGGCGCCGGTCCCCATGGCCGAGAAACCGACCCACATCAGGGTGCGGGGCGCCCAGCCGCGACTGAGCAGCCAGCCGGCACCGACGTTTCCGCCGATGTTCACCGCGGCCACCACTGCGGTGAGCACCCCGCCGCGGACCCCGCCCCAACCGGACTCGGCGTACAACGAAGGCAGGAACCCGATGACCGCGAGCCACTGAGCCGAGTACACCGCAAAGGTCAGGGCGCCCAGCCACGGACCCGTCGTGGTCACGGTGGCGACCAGCCGCTGACGCCACGGCTCGGCCGAAGCCGAGCCCCGTGCGGAGGCAGAGTCAGGAGGCACCTGCCACAGCACCCACAGCGCGATGAGCCCGGACAACGTGGCGGTGAGCCACCACCACCAGGGCCAGCCGAAAGCGGCTATCACCAGTGGGCCCAGCAGCAGCGCCAGCGCAGTGCCGATCGGCATGTATGCCGCCCAGAACCCCAGCATCCTGGTCAGCCGGTCCGGGGCCACCAGGCGGCGCATCAGGCCGGGGGCCGGGACGGTGGCCAGCAGGAATCCCATACCCTCGACTGCGCGCAGGACCAGCAGGCCGCTCGCGCTGTGCGCCCAGCCGCCTGCCAGACCCGCCGCGAAGAGGATGCCCAAGCCGGTTGCCATGCTGCGCCGCAGACCGAACCCATCGGCGACCAGACCGATGACCAGCCCGAGGAGCATCCCGGCCAGCTGCACGAGGGAGAGCAGGAACCCGGCCTGCACCAGCGAGATACCGAGCTCGGACTGCAGGACGGGAATCGCCGGCGGCAGCTTGCCCACATGCAGCGCCGCGCTGACCCCGCCCATGAGGACGATCCAGGACGGCGACACGCCCGTTCGCCAGCGCATACGCCGAATCTAGCGTCGCAGCGCTCGGCTAGCGTCGCAGCGCTCGGCTCGGCTGCCCCTCTAGCGTGCGCCGGGACGGCTCCGGACGCCAGGATGTGACAACTCCTGGAGTTCGTGCTTACTCAATGACGCATCGTGGAGTGCCTGAGAAGTCGTTGAGTTGGCTGGCGAAACCCGATGCCGGAGGCCTCAGGGTACGGTTTCCGTGCCGTCAGAAACGCATGATCCGGTGGCCTCCGCCGCCGCCGGTGCCCACCGAGCAAAGGAACGCCATGGCTTTCGACACGTTCGCGCTGTTCGCCGCTTCGTACGGCTCCCAGGAGGCCGCGATCGAGGACTACGACGCCGTCCACACCTTGTACAGCGAGCTGGGGCTGGTCGACACCTACGACGCCGCGGTCATCTCACGCGGCGCAGACGGCAAGGTCAAGATCGTCAAGAAGCACGAGGAGCCCACTCGGCAGGGCGCCCGGGGCGGCCTCGGGTTGGGCCTGGTCGGCGGCGCGCTGGTCGCGCTGTTTCCGGCAGTGGGCATCGGGGCGGGCCTGCTCTGGGGCGGCGCCGCGGGAGCCGGGCTGGGCGCCCTCGCGGGGCACGTCGCGGCGGGCATGAGCCGGTCAGACCTCAAGGACCTCGGTGAGCTGCTCGACGAAGGCCAAAGCGGTCTGGTGGTCGTGGCCGCCACGGACATGGCGGCCCGCGTCGAGGAGGCGATCAAGCAGGCCAACAAGCTGACCAAGAAGCAGGTCAAGGCCGACGAGAAGGCGCTGCAGGCCGAGATCGAGGCGGCTGGAGCCGTTCCCTGACCCGCCTCTCGCAATGGGGGCCTGGCTGGCTAGCGCTGGACCGCCCCGAACGCCTCGGCTACCGCCGCCACGGCGGCGTCGCGCATGGCGCTCACCTCGTCGGTCGTCAGGGTGCGATCCGGCGCACGGAAGGCGAGGCGGAACGCCAGTGACCTGCGGCCCACCTGGACCTGGCCACCCCGGTACTCGTCGAAAAGAGCCACGGACTCCAGCAACGGGCCCGCGGCGGCCCTGAGCGTCCCCGCCACGGCCTGTGCCGGGATGGCCTCGTCGACGGTCAACGCGATGTCGGTCAGGGCGACCGGCTGCGTGGAGAAGGGCGCCAGCTGCACCGGCCCGACCGACGCGTCGCACAACACGTCAAGGCTCACCTCGGCGGCACACGTGCGGGGGGGCAGACCCAGGCGAGCCAGAGCCTTCGGGTGCAGCTCACCGGCATACCCGAGGAGGGTTCCGTCCGCGAGGGTGACGCGGGCGCAACGGCCCGGGTGCCAGGGCGCGTAGTCACCAACAGCCTCGACCAGCACCGGGACGGCCAGCGCCGCCGCCACGACCCGCACCGTCTCGACGGCGTCGGACCAGTCCGCCGCGCGGCCCTTGCCCCACCATCCAGAGCGCTCGACCTCGCCGGCGAGCACGACGGCGAGATGGCGCGGCTGGGGCGGGACCGCCGCGTCCATCGACGCGATGGTGGGATCATCGGGGCGGGACGCCACACCCGGCACTGGCGCCGTGTGCGCCGAGCCGGGAGCGGGCCGGGTCACCATGCCGATCTCGAACAGAGCCAAGTCGCGGTGTCCGCGAGAGACGTTGCGGCGCAGCGCGTCGACGAGCGTGTCGAGCAGCGAAGTCCGCATCAGAGGGGCCTGCTCGGACAGCGGGTTGGCGACCCTGACCGTGCTGCGGCGGAGGTCGTCGGCCGGTAAGCCGAGGTCGTCGGCCAGCGTCTCCGCGACGAACGGATAGGTCAGCACCTCGGTGAACCCACGGCCCGCGAGGGCCATGGCCACGACACGACGGGCCCACTGTCCGTGGGTCAGGCCGGTCCCGCCGACTGGCGCGGGCAGCACCGACGGGATGCGGTCGTAGCCGTCGATGCGCGCCACCTCCTCGGCGTAGTCCGGGCCGTCCCACAGGTCGGGGCGCCACGAGGGTGGCGTGACGTCCGCGGCGGCTGAGCCCACGTCAACCACCTCGCAGCCGAGCTGACGCAGGATGTCGATGACCCGTTCGTGGGCATAGTGCACCCCGACGAGCCGCCCCGGCAGCGCCGTGTCGAGCCGGTATGCCGTCCGCTCGCCGGTGTGGTCCACGTCGGTCACGCTCGCGTCGACGGTGCCGCCGCCGTACTTGACGAGCAGGTCGACGGCCACCTGGGCGGCGGCGGCGGTGACCTTGGGATCGACACCGCGCTCGAAACGCTTGGACGCCTCGGACACCAGCTTGTGTCGCCGCGAGGACCGGGCAACGGTGCGTTGGTCGAAATGTGCCGCCTCGATGAGCACGTTCGTGGTCTTGGCCCCTACCTCCGACGTGGCACCGCCCATGACACCGGCGATGGCAAGCGGGATGTCACCGCCGTCGGTGATGAGCAGGTCTTCGGGGTCCAGGCGACGGTCGACGCCGTCCAGCGTGCGCAGCCGCTCCCCAGGGCGCGCCCGCCGCACGACGATGGAGCCGCTCAGGGAGTCCAGGTCGAAGGCGTGCAGTGGCTGGCCGAGCGCGAGCATGACGTAGTTGGTCACGTCGACGGCGAGCGAGATGGGCCGCATCCCGCACTGGGTGAGCCTGCGCCGCATCCACCCCGGCGAGGTTGCTGCCGGGTCGACGCCCCGGACCACCCGCGCCAGGTAGCGGTCGCAGCCCGGGTTGCCTTCCAGCGGCGCGTCGTCGGCGAGGTGCACGGCATACCCCTCGTCGGTGGGCGAAGGGATGCCGACCACGTCGGCCGGGTCTCGGAAGCCACCGGGCGCGCTGCCCTGCGAGTGCCAGTACTCGCGTGCGACGCCGCGCATGGAGAAGCAGTACCCGCGGTCGGGGGTCACCTTGAGCTCGACGACCTCGTCGTGCAGGCCAAGCAGGGTGATCGCGTCGTCGCCTGGCGCGAGGGCTGCCGCGGCATCCGGCCTGACATAGTCGGCGAGCCGGATGATCCCGGTGTGGTCCGGGCCGAGGCCGAGC
>JBIOUP010000034.1:0-6398 GCA_044867305.1 Dermatophilaceae bacterium | reverse complement strand
CTCCCCGGTGATCCACCGGCTGGTGCCGTCGGCAGCGGCACTGCGTCCGTCGAGGGTGGCCGCGAACTTCCACGTGACGAAGGGCCGGCCCGTGCGCAGCGAGAACACCCAGTGCCGGTTCAGCTGTGCGCTCTCTGCTGCGAGGACTCCGGTCTCGACGTCGATCCCCGCCGCGCGCAGGCCGTCGGTCCCACCCGCGGCCAGCGGGTTCGGGTCGGTGGCGCCCACGACGACGCGAGCAACCCGCGCCTCCATCAGGGCGTGCGCGCAGGGGCCGGTGCGTCCCGTGTGATTGCACGGCTCGAGGGTGACGATCGCGGTGCCGCCGCGGGCCGCCGGCCCGGCTGCGGTCAGCGCCTCGACCTCAGCATGCCGGGTTCCCGCCCCGCGGTGGAAGCCTTCCCCGAGAACGGCGCCGGCCTGGTCGAGCACGACGCAGCCGACGCGTGGGTTGGGGTCGGCGACCGGGCCAAGCGTGGCGAGCTTCAAGGCGCGGCGCATCGCCACGACCTCGTAGCTGGCTGCCATCGCTGTCCCTCTCGCCTCGTGCTGCCTGCCACAGGCACGGGCTCCGGGATGCGGCGAGCCGAGTCGGGATGCCCCGACCGACCTCGCCGACGGGTTTGGCGTCTGGACGCCGCTCCCGCCGTGCGCGCTGCCTCCCATCCGGACTCTCACCGTCGGTCCTGGAGTTCCACCAGGTCCACCGGCCGCTGGTTGCGGTCGGGTCGCGGACTGTCACCGCCGGTTCGGATTTTCACCGACCCCGGAGCACGCACTTGCTCAAGCCCAAGTATGCACCGAGCGAGCGCGGTTGCGCTCGGTCGAGTGACCAACCAGGCAGGGCTTCGTCTCGCGGCTGTTGCCCAGGCCTCACCATCCCCGGCGCTGCGCGCCGGCTCCAGCCGGGCCCAGCCAGTCCTGGGCAACACCGGCGCTCCTTCGCACGGCATACATTGACGGGCATGGGAACCGCGTTGGTCACCGGCGCGTCCTCGGGTATCGGCCTGGCATTCGCCCGTGAGATAGCCCGCCGAGGGCACGAGGTGGTCCTGGTCGCCCGCGACAAGGGACGCCTGGAGCGTCTCGCCGACGAGCTACGGCGCAGCTACGCCGTGCGCACCGAGGTGCTCGTGGCCGACCTGAGTGATGACGTGCAGGTCGAGAGGGTTGCCGCGCGGGTCGGCGACGCGGAACGACCGGTGGACCTGCTGGTCAACAGTGCCGGGTTCGCGCTCGGAAAGGGCTTGTTGGACGGCGAGCTCGAGGGCGAGCTGCGCCTGCTCGACGTGCACTGCCGAGCCGTGCTCGTCCTCTCCCACGCCGCGGCCACAGCCATGGTCGGCCGGGGCCATGGGGCGATCATCAACCTTTCGTCGATCGGCGCCTATGTCGCGATGGGGTCCTACTCGGCCGCCAAGGCGTGGGTCACGGTCTTCTCGGAGGCGCTGGCCGGCCAGCTGGCTGGAACCGGCGTCACTGTCACGGTGCTCTGCCCGGGGTTCACCCGGACGGAGTTCCAGCAGCGCGCCGGGCTGGATGTGGGCCGGCTGCCGAGTGCCATGTGGCTGGACGCGGACGCGGTGGTCCGCCGCTGTCTCCACGATGTGGCGAGGGGGCGGGTGATCTCGATTCCGTCGATGCGCTACCGCGTGGTGGTGGGGATACTCAAGGTGACTCCGCGGCGGTTCCTTCGCGGCGCGGGCGGCGAGGTCACCGGTCGCGCGCGACACTGACCGCGCCGACTGACCGCGCCGACTGACCGCGCCGACGCTGCCGCACCCTTTCTCTCTGCCCCCACCAGTCACACAGGTCACAGACGGTCCACGAAATTCCGCAAAGTTCACCGGATCCGGTGGTTTTCCGGGAATCTCGTGGGTCACCAGGGAACCGGAAGCGCGGCGACGTTGACAGGTGACCAAATAGTCACCTAATATCGACCATGGTCGAGGAATCCGAGCAGCCGCACGAGCAGGCGGTGTTCCGAGCCCTCGCGGACGTCACCCGCCGAGCCCTGCTCGACGCGCTCTTCGTCGAGGACGGCCAGACCCTCGCGGCCCTCGTCGAGGACATCCCCGGCATGACCCGCTTCGGCGTGATGAAGCACCTGGCCGTGCTCGAGGAGGCCGGTCTCGTCGTGGTCGAGCGGGTCGGCCGTGAAAAGCGCCACTACCTCAACCCGGTACCCGTCGCCGAGATCGCCGGGCGCTGGATCAGCCGGTATGCCGAACCGTTCACCGCCGCGATGGTCGGCCTCAAAGCCGGCCTGGAAGCACCCAGCAAGGAGCAACCCATGACCGAGCACGTCTACCAGATCTACATTCGCGCCGACATCGACCGGGTCTTCAACGCGCTCACGGACCCGCAGTTCACCAGGAAGTACTTCCATGGCACGGCATACACAAGGCCGCCCCAGGAGGGGGAGGTGTTCCTCACCGAAACGGCCGACGGCCGGCCCGCAGTGGACGGCGTGGTCGAGGTCCTCGACCCGCCCCATCGCCTGGTGCATACCTGGCACACCCGCTATGACCCGCAGATGGAGGCCGAGCCGGCCAGCCGCGTGGAGTGGCGCCTCAGCGTCGCAGGCGATGGCCTCACCTTGCTCCGCCTACGGCACAGCGACCTGGAGCACAGCCCCCGCACCGCTGCCGGAACCAAGGACGGCTGGGTCTGGATCCTGGACTCGCTCAAGTCCCTCCTGGAGACCGGTCAGGCGCTCCCCCCGGTTACCGTCGAGCGCGCCGAGGAGCCGGTTCGCGCCACCTAGCCGTCGAGCGCAGCAGCCGCCCGGGCCGGCGGCCAGGCCCCGGTAGGGTGACTGACTGTGAGCGTCGCCGCGGACCGGGCTCGCCTGCTGGAGATCATCAAGGCCAAGGCCATCGTGCCCGGGCGCGTGACGCTGTCGTCCGGGCGTGAGGCCGACTACTACGTCGACCTGCGCCGGGTCACGTTGGACGGGGAGGCTGCCCCCCTCGTCGGGCGGGTGATGCTGGAGCTGACCAAGGACCTGGATTTCGACGCCGTGGGCGGTCTGACCTTGGGCGCCGACCCGGTGGCCACCGCGATGCTGCACGCGTCGGCCCAAGCCGGCCCGGGCAGGCCACCCTTGGACTCCTTCGTCGTCCGCAAAGCTGGCAAGGCCCACGGCCTGCAACAACGCGTCGAGGGTCCATCGATCGACGGACGACGGGTCCTCATCGTCGAGGACACCTCGACCACGGGTGCCTCTCCGCTGGATGCGGTCAGCGCAGCTCGGGCGGAAGGTGCGACGGTCGTGGGTGTGGCCACGATCGCGGACCGGGCCACGGGAGCAGCCCAGCGGTTCGCCGAGGCCGGCCTGGACTACCGCTTCGTATACGGGCTGGAGGAGCTCGGCCTCGCCTGACCGGCTGGGTCGGTATGCCGCCAAGGACACCCGGCATACGCGGAACGCCTGTCGACGAAACGGTTCGCCGCCGCTGTTCGTCCTAGGATCGACCTCACCGACGACAAGGAGAGCCGTCATGACCATCGCCCTCATCGTCTTGGGCATCATCGTCGTCCTGCTCGTGGTGTGGTTCTTCGCCATGTACAACGGGCTCATCAAGCTGCGCAACCTGGTGCAGGAGGCGTGGGCGCAGATCGACGTCGAGCTCAAGCGGCGCCACGACCTGATCGGCAACCTCGTCGAGACGGTGAAGGGGTATGCCGCGCACGAGAAAGGCACCCTGGAAGAGGTCACCAGGGCCCGAGCCGGCGCGATGGCTGCGAGCCAGGGCAACGCCAGCCCGGCTGACGTCGCCAAGTCCGAAGCTGCCCTGACCCAGGCACTCGTGCGGCTCAACGCCGTCGCCGAGGCCTACCCGGACCTCAAGGCCAACCAGAACTTCGCTGCCCTGCAAGCCGAGCTTTCCTCGACCGAGGACCGCATCGCGAGCGCCCGGCGCTACTACAACGCCAACGTCCGCGAGCTGAACACCAAGGTCGAGTCGATCCCCACGAACATGGTCGCGGGCATGGCCAGCGTGACCAAGGCGGAGTACTTCGAGCTGGAAGAGCCGACCCAGCGCGAGGCGCCGCAGGTGAGCTTCGGTCAGCAGGCCGACCCGGCAGCGCGACCGGAGATCCACGGCCCGGAGCTGCCGATGTCGCCGGGGTCGGCACCGATCCAGGACGCGCCGGCGCCCGGCCTGCGGCCGCCGCCCTCCGATACCTGAGGCGGTCGACCCACCGAGTGGGCGGTCGACCCACCGAGTGGGCGGTCGGTGCTGTTATTCGGGCGTCGGATTTCAGCATCTACTGCCCACTCGGTGAGCGAGTCGCGGCCCCAGCGCTAGTCGCGCTCGACCTCGTCGACGATCTCTCGGGTTTCCGCCGCCGCTTCGGCGGGCTTCATCGAGCGCTGCCGGCGGTGGCGCCACCATTCGAACGCCACGGGAACCAGCGAAACGAGGATGATGGCCACCAGCGCGGCCTCGATGTTCTTCTGCAGGAAAGTGATCCCGCCGAGGAAGTAGCCGAGCAGGGTCACGCCGGTGGCCCACAGCACCGCGCCGACGAACGACCAGGTGAAGAAGCGGTGGCGCTCCATCTGCCCGACCCCGGCGACGACGGTGACGAAGGTGCGCACAATGGGCACGAACCGCCCGATGACCAGCGCCCGGTTGCCGTACTTCTCGAAGAAGGCGTGCGTCTGCTCGAAGTACTCCTGCTTGAGGAACCGACCGTTGCGCCGGTAAAGGGCCGGCCCGATGGCGCGCCCGATCTCGTAGCCGACGACGTTGCCGAGGAACGCGAACGCCGACAGGACGGCGCAGGCCACCAGGATGTTCATCTCGATCCCGGCCTGGCCGGCCTCGGCGCGCTTGATGAACATGCCCACGCTGAACAGCAACGAGTCACCGGGCAGGATCGGGAACAGCAGCCCGCACTCGATGAAGACGATGGCACAGCTGACCCAGAACATCTGCGCACCGAACTGGCGCAGCAGCCATTCGGGGTCCATCCATTCCGGGCCCAGGGTGGGAGGGGTCACGGCATACGAGCGTATGCCGTGTGCTCGCCCTCCGTGGGATAGGCGGCAGCTTCCGCGTCCAGCCGCTCCAGCATCGACGCGGTGAGCCGGTCGAGGGTGTGCAAATCCTCGCGCGAGAGCGCATCGAACAACAACCGGCGCACGGCTTGAACATGGCCCGGTGCAGACTCCTGCATGAGCTCACTCCCCGCGTGCGTCACTGCCACGATGACGCCCCGGCGGTCTTCGAGGCATTCCAGGCGCTCCACCAAGCCGCGCCGGACCATCCTGGCGATCTGGTGGGACACCCGGCTGCGTTCCCACAGCATTGCTTCGGCGAGCTCGGTCATCCGCAGCTGTCCCTTGGGCGCCTCGGTGAGGTGGACGAGGACCTCGTAGTCGCGGTGGGTGAGCCCACTGTCGCGCATGAGCTGTCGCCCGAGCGCCGCGTCGAGCCGCGTCGCGGCGGCCAGCCACTGGCGCCAGACGCGCTGCTGCTGGTCATCGAGCCAAGGCGCGTCGGTAGGCATGGCACCAGGATAGTTGCCCGGAATAGATGACACGTCTCGTATGTTGAATAGGGGGTAAGCATGACAGATCACCTACTTTGGAGGACCTCGTGACCACCACGACAACCACGCTGCCCGGTCTCAGTGACCTGTCCGGCAGCTACACGCTCGACCCGGCACACACCCGAATCGGCTTCGTCGCGCGTCACGCCATGGTGACCAAGGTGCGCGGCGCGTTCGGCACGTTCGAGGGCACCGCCGTGGTCGACGGGGCGGACCTGGGCGCGTCCACGGTTGCCCTCACCATCGAGGCGGCGAGCATCGACACCGGCAACGAGCAGCGCGACGCGCATCTGCGCAGCAACGACTTCCTCGCCATGGACCAGTTCCCGCAGATCAGCTTCACCTCGACGGCGGTGCGTCAGACCGGCCCCGACACGCTCGACATCACCGGCGCCCTGAGCATCCGCGGCACCACCCGCTCGGTCACCGTGCCGTTCACCTTCGAGGGTGCCGCCGTGGACCCGTTCGGTAACGAGCGCATCGGCTTCGAGGGGGAGGCGACGATCAGCCGCCAGGACTTCGGCATCACCTGGAACGCCCCGCTCGAGGCCGGCGGCGTCCTGGTCAGCGACAAGGTCACCCTGCAGTTCGACGTCTCGGCGATCAGGGCCGCCTGACCCGTTCCGTTCACAGCCGCCGCGCCGGCCTGACCGCCAACCGGCAAACTCCTGGAGTTTGCGTCTGCTCCACGACGCATCATTGAGTGGACGCAAACTCGTGGAGCTGGCGGCCCCGCCGGGGCAGCTCCCCGACTCGCCGCGGCTGGCTAGCGCTGCCCCGATACCGTGGCCTGATGAGCCAGTCGCGCGACCTCGTGGGCGTCGGACCGTATG